>JALZII010000040.1 GCA_030860365.1 Actinomycetota bacterium | reverse complement strand
GGGAGCAGAGGTGCACGAGGTCGTAGCGGCCCTCGGCCAGGGCCCCCACGGCCGCGGGAAGGCTGGGCACGCCCACCCGCAGGCCCTCGTAGAAGGGGATGTCGACTTCGGCCACCGCGCTCAGGCGCCGGTCCACGTTCGCGTCGGTGCCGATCACCTCGACCTCGAAGCCGGCCACGCCGCGGTCACGGATCTCGTCGAGGGTGTGGGTCACGCCGTGCATGCCGCCCAGCCCGTCGGCGACCAGGGCCACCCGGCGCGGCTCGCCCTCGCGGGCGGTGAGCTTGCGCTTCTCGCGGGCGAGAAAGGCGGCGGCCGGCGCGTAGGGGATCGCAGGGACGCAGGCGGCAAACAGGCCGAGGGCCGCCGTGCCCAGCTCGGCCGCGCCGAGGTCCGAGCGGGCCCCCGCGGTCTCCACCACCCGATCGACCGCCTTGCCCAGGGCACGCTCGTGGCCACGGCGCGCGCGGCGGAACAGGTCGGCGTGGCTGAAGTGGTCGGCCTGCATGTAGGCGATGAGCTCGTGAGAGTCGAGGTCGAGGTCGACGGTCTCGAGCCAAGCCCGCAACAGCGCCCGCGCGTCGTCGGGGCCGAGGTCACCCGCGAGCGGCCCCTCGCGGTGCCCACCCTGGCTCATCACCCGCTCGACCATCGTCATGACCGCCTGGGGATTGGGGGGCGCTCCGGCCGTGCCGCGGCCCAACGAGCGCACCGCGAGCGCCATGGCGGCATGCGCCCACTTGGCGGCGCTGCCCTGGTCTCCGCGAGTGCCGGCCTCGCCGCGGCGGATGCGGCGCAGGAACTCCTCGGGGGTTGCTGCGGGCGCGGTCTCGGTGAAGGTGCGGCCGATGTCCACGCCCGCGTGGTCGTCCGAGCCGCCGACGCCGGTGCCGCCGTGGGTCTCGATGTAGATCGCGGCCGGCATGTTCAGCTCCTTCGCCCGCGAGCCGTTGCGCGTCTCCCAGACGGAGAACAGCCGCGCCAGGCGCCGGCGGTGGCGTGCCGTGAGCGGAGCGGCCACCGCATAGAAGGGGTGGGCCAGCGCGCAGGCGATCGAGTTGCCGTGCAGGTACTCGGCGCAGGCCTCGACGTCGGCGTTGTGCGCCTGCAGCCATTCGTGGTCATCGGGCGTGATGCCAAGACAGAGCACGTGCACGGCCTGCGGCTCGCCCCGAAAGCCCACGGTCAGCTCCTCGGAGATGAACACGTCGGGCCGGGGGGCGATCTCCAGGACACCGCTGATGGTGTCGTGGTCGGTGATCGTCACGAAGTCCATGCCGCGCCGCTTGGCGAGCTCGTAGACCTCCTCGGGAGGGGTCGCGCACTCGGGCAGCCCGAGGGCGGTCTGGATGCCGAGCCGGGACTCCTGCGAAGCGGTCGAGTGGCAGTGCAGGTCCGCGCGGCTGGTGTAGCTGGGAATCATCGTTGCTCCCTCTGGTCGTTGGCTTCTGTCGGGCAGAGATTCCCCTGCAAACGCCAGCTTCCGGTTACCGGGTGGTGACTTAACGCGATGGTCACAGCCCGGCCGCTCGCAGCGCGAAGAAAGGCCCCGTGCCTGAGCCCATGGTGTTACGCGCGGGGCCGGTCGCGGTCACGGTCGCACTCGACCCCGTCTCCCTGACCGTCATGCGCGGCGAGCGCCGGCTGGTGTCGAACCTTCGGTTCTGGATGGCCGAGGGCCGGGCCACGGACCATTTCGTGCAGATCACCGAGGGCGTGCTCGCCCACGAGGAGATCGACGAGATCCGGAGCGTCGGCCGGGCGTCGGCCGTCACGCGCGACCCGCTCGTGCTGCGCGCCGGCGAGACTGAGATCCGGTTGGGCCTGGAGGGTGGCCACCTGTCGATCGAAGCCGAGGCGCGCCCCGCGCCCCTTCGGCTCGGCGTCCGGTGGGACGCCCACCCCGGCGAGAGCTTCACCGGCCTGGGCGCGCGACACGGCGAGACGCTCGACCAGGCGGGGCGGCGCGTGCGCCTGGGCGCCGACCGCCGCTACACCGGCCCCGACTGCCCTCCGGACATGCTCGAGGTGGGGGGCATCCCGCAGGGCGACTACGCCCCGGCGCCCTTCCTGCTGGCCCGGCGCGGCTACGCCCTGTGGCTGGAGACCGGCGGAGACGGGGCGCTGTTCGACCTCGGGGCCCACCCGGAGGTCTCGGGCCGGGGCGCCGCCGGCCCCCTGCGCCTGCACCTCTTCTGCGACCCCTCCCCCGCCGCGCTGCTGCGCCGCTACCTCAGGCTGAGCGGGCTGCCGGCGCTGTTGCCCGAGTGGGGCTACGGGCACTGGAAGAGCCGCGACGTCTACGAGCACCAGCGCGACGTGCTCGACGACTTCGAGGGCTACGCCCGCCACGACCTCCCCTTGGACGCGATCGTCATCGACTCGCCCTGGGAGACGCAGTACAACACCTGGGAGCCCAACCCCCACCAGTTCCCCGACTTCGCGGGCACCGTGAAGCGCATGCGCGCGACCGGGGTGCGGACGGTGGTGTGGGTCACCCCTTGGGTGAACCTCGAGTCGGTCGACGGCCAGCGCCCGCCCGACCCCGAGTCAGAGCGCCTACACCGCGAGCCGGCCTCCAACTACGCCGAGGGCGACGCCGCCGGCCACTTCGTCCGCGACGCCGACGGCGACACGTTCGTCGCGCGCTGGTGGATGGGCACGGGGTCGCCGATCGACTTCACCTCACCGCAAGCCGACGCGTGGTGGCGCGAGCTCGCGCGCCCGGTGCTCGAGCTCGGCGTCGAGGGCATCAAGGCCGACGACGGCGAGGGCTACTACTTCCCTCCGGGCACGCGCTTTGCCGACGGGCGCTCGGGCGCGGAGGCCGCCTGGGCCTACGGCGGGCTCTACCGGCGCTCGATGCAGCGGGCGCTGGACGACGCGTACCCCGGCGAGGGCGTGCTGTTCGGGCGCTGCAGCTGGTCGGGCCAGCAGGCGATCGGTCACACCTGGGGCGGCGACCAGGCGTCCGACTTCTGGTCGCTGCGCGCGCTGGTCGCGGCCAGCCTCACCGCGGCGGCCAGCGGCTTCTCGAACTGGTCGCACGACGTGGGCGGCTACCTGGGCCGCCGCCTGATCGAGCGCTGTCCCAAGGAACTGCTCCTGCGCTGGGTGCAGTTCGGCTGCTTCACCCCGCTGATGCAGGCCCACGGGCGCTTCGAGCAGGAGGCGTGGACCTACGACGCCGATACCCTGGCGGTCTACCGCGAGTTCGTGCTGCTGCACGAGCGCCTGGTCCCCTACATCCGTGCGGCCGCGGCGTCGGCCGCCCGCTGCGGCCTGCCGATCATCCGGCCGCTGGCTCTGCTCGACCCGGGCGACCCGAGGGCCTTCTCGATCGCCGACGCCTACGGCTTCGGGCCCGCGCTGTGGGTGGCGCCGGTGCTCGAGGAGGGCGCTCGTGCGCGTGAGGTCCCGCTCCCGCGCGGGCGGTGGGTGGACTTCTGGAGCGGCGAGAGCCACGAGGGAGGCGGCGAGATCGTGGCGCCCGCTCCGCTGGGCCGGGTACCCGTCTACGTGCGCGACGGCTCGCTCGTGGTCACCTATCCGGCCGGCCACGTGGCCGGCGGCCTGGGTGACACGCCCGAGGGCGACCGCCCCCTGGAGGCGACCCTCTGGGGTGAGCCGCCGCTGGGTCGGGCGACCGCCCGCCTGGCCGATGGCAGCCGTGTGCGCTGGCGGCACGGGAAATGGTCGGAGAGTTCTGTGCGCAAGAATCGGGTAGTCGAGACCCGGCGGGTCTCCAAATAGCGCCGGAGCGCAGGCCGGGCGAGCGGCCGAGCACCGCCGGTCGTACGTTTACGAGAGAGGACTGACCGAACAGATGGCCGAGGCACAGCAGCGAGACCAGGACGGCGGGGTCCTCACGAGGGGTGATGCCGAAGCGGTCACCCCGCAGGGTGCGGGCCGGGACAGCCTGTCGGTGACCGACAACCGCACCGGCGAGCAGTACGAGGTCGAGATCACCGAGGGCACGGTGAAGGCGATGGACTTCCGCCAGATGAAGGTCGACGAGGACGACTTCGGCCTGATGGCCTACGACCCGGCCTTCACCAACACCGCGCACTGCCGCAGCGACATCACCTACGTCGACGGTGACGCCGGCGTGCTCGAGTACCGCGGCTACCCGATCGGCCAGCTGTGCGAGGAGTCGACCTACCTGGAGGTCGCCCACCTCCTGATCTACGGCGAGCTGCCCACCCAGGAGCAACTGGACGAGTGGGTCTTCGAGATCACCCACCACACCTTCGTGCACGAGAACATCAAGAAGTTCGTCGAGGGCTTTCGCTACGACGCCCACCCGATGGGGATGCTGCTCGCCACCGTAGGCGCCCTGTCGACCTTCTATCCCGACGCCATCAACATCGACGACGAGACCGAGCGTCACATGGCGGGCGTGCGGCTGATCGCGAAGATGCCCACGCTCGCCGCGTTCGCCTACCGCCACAACCTGGGCCTGCCGTACATCTACCCGGACAACGACCTCAGCTACCCGGGCAACTTCCTCTCGATGATGTACAAGATGACCGAGGCGAAGTACGCGCCCGACCCCCGGCTCGAGCGCGCACTCGACGTCCTGTGGATCCTCCATGCCGACCACGAGCAGAACTGCTCGACGGCGGCGGTGCGCAGCGTCGGCTCCTCGCAGGTGGACCCTTACTCGGCGGTGGCAGCGGGCGTGGCCGCCCTGTACGGCCCGCTCCACGGCGGCGCCAACGAGCAGGTGCTCAAGATGCTCGAGCGCATCGGGACCACGGACAACATCCCTGCCTTCCTCGAGGGCGTGAAGAACCGCGACGAGAGGCTGATGGGCTTCGGTCACCGCGTGTACAAGAACTACGACCCCCGCGCGGAGATCATCAAGAAGCACGTAGACGAGGTCTTCGAGGTCACGGGGAAGAACCCCAAGCTCGACATCGCCGTCGAGCTCGAGAAGCAGGCGCTCGCCGACGATTACTTCGCAGAGCGAAAGCTCTACCCAAACGTCGACTTCTACTCGGGCCTGATCTACGAGGCGCTGCAGCTGCCCAAGGACATGTTCACGGTGATGTTCGCCATCCCGCGCACGTCAGGCTGGGTCGCCCAGTGGCTCGAGATGACCCAGGACGAGGAGACGAGGATCGCCCGCCCGCGCCAGGTCTACAGCGGTGCGCGCGAACGCGACTACCAGCCGGTCGCCGCCCGCGAGCAGAAGGTCGACCCGCCCAGCGGGGCCGCCGCCACCTCGGTCATCGACCCCGCGGCGGGCTCCAGCCCACCGAAGTAGCTACCCCTCCTGGGCGCCGGCCACGCTCCCGCCGCCCTGGTTGATGAGGGCGAACGCGGCACCGTGCGGATCCTGTAGGACCGAGAAGCGGCCGGCCTCGTTGTCGAGAGGCTCGACGCGCACCGTGGCGCCGTTCTCCCGCGCCTTCTCGGTGGCGGCGTCGGCGTCCTCGACGGCGAAGTAGACGATCCAGTGCCCGGGCACCTCGTCGGGGAAGTCGTCCCCCATGCGAAACAGCCCACCCACGCTGGCGCCCTCGGATGAGAGCTGCCAGTAGTCGGCGCCGCCGGTGTCGACCCTCTCGGACTCCCAGCCGAAGACCTGCCCGTAGAACTCGAGGGCCTTGTCGGGGTCGCGGGTGTTGCACTGGTGCCACGCGACGCTGCCGGTCTCCCCGACCACCTCGGCCCCCTTGTGCTCTCCCGGCTGCCAGACGCCGTACACGGCCCCGGTGGGGTCGGCGAAGATCGCCATGCGGCCGAACTCGCGGACGTCCACCGGCTCGATGTAGACCTGGCCGCCCGCCTCCTTGACCTTCTCGGCCACGGCGTCTGCGTCATCGACGTCGATGTAGGTGGTCCACGACGGGGGCTGTCCCTCCTGCTGGAGGGCCATCAGGCCCGCGACCTGCTTGCCCTGCCTGAGGAACATGCGGTAGCCGCCCATCTCCTCGTCGGCCTCGGTGGTCTCCAAGCCGAGCAGGTCCTCGTAGAACGACGCCGACGCGTCGGGATCGGGCGATCCCAGGTCGGCCCACGAGGGCAGCCCGTTCTTGAAACCGTCCATCTCTGGCATGCGCTTCTCTCCGTTCTCGTCCTGCGGGGCGGGGCGCGAGCCTAGCCGAGCGCGGCGGCAGCCAAGGCCAGCGCCACCTCGGCGCGCGAGCGAAGCGAGTCGGCGAGCACGAACTCCTGCGGCGCGTGCGCTCCACCGCCCCGCGGCCCGAGCCCGTCCACGCTCAAGGCCACGTGGACGGCGAGGTGACTCGCGTCGCTCGCGCCGCCGCGCTGGGTCCCTATGACCGGCCTCCCGAGCAGCTCCGCTGCGTTTGCGAGCAGCTCTCCCGCGCGCTCGCGTGTGTCCATGCCGGGCCAGCGGCGCACCAGCTCGGCCTCGAGGGTCACCCCGCCCCACTCGCCGGGCACGGCCTCGAGCACGGGAGCGAAGGCGTCCAGCCTGTCGGCCCGCAGGTCGCAGTGAAGCTCGCCGTGCGAGGGAACGGTGTTGAAGGCCTCGCCCGAGCGCATGACCGTGGGCACGGCGGTCAGGCGCTGCGGACCGGCGGGGTCGTGGAGACCCGCCACCCGCCGTGCGACCTCGGCCAGCGCGAGCAGGGCGTTGCGCCCTTTGTCGGGGGCCGAGCCCGAGTGGGAGGCCACCCCGTGCGCGCGAACGCGAAGGGTGCCCGCGGCCTTGCGCTTGACGATCACCGCCTCCTCCCCGTCCGGGCCACGCTCGCCGGCCTCGAAGCACAGGGAGGCGTCGAAGCCGGCGAAGCGCTCGCCGTGGGCGAAGGGCGCGGTGCGCCACTCCTCGTCCACCACCAGCAGCAGCACCGTCTCCGCATAGCGCTCGGGCACCCGAGCGAGCGAGCGCAGCACCCCGAGCGCCAGCACCACGCCCCCCTTCATGTCCACCGTCCCCGAGCCGATCAGGCGGCCGTCGGCGCGCTCGAGCGGGCGGTGGTCGGCGTGGGCCACCACCGTGTCGAGATGGCCCATCAGCAGCACCCGTCCCTCACCCGACCCCTGGACCCGCGCCACCAGGTCCCGCGCGTAGCCGGGCGACGAGCACTGCACCCGCTCGGTGAGAGCCCCGGGGGGAAGGAGCGCGCTGGCCACCGCCACCGCCTCGTCGGCCGCGGCCACGTCGCCGGAGGGCGAGGAGACGCCCACCAGGGCCTCGAGCTCGCGCTCGGCGCGCGCGGCGATCTCCGCCGCCTCTTGCTCGACCCAAGGAATAGCCCCGCGGGCATCCTGCCCGCGTTCTGATGTCAACGCTCGCCCTCCGGGCGGCGACACCGGGCCCGGCTTCGCCGGCCTCTCATAGCCGGAACACCGGCACCAGGCTCTCGGCCTCCATCAGCCGCCCAGCGCCTGACCCTCGCCGGACGCCATGACCACCCCTGCCAGCGCGCCGAGCAGCAGATCCCGCAGCTCGGTGCGCGGCACGTCGTGGTGCTGCAGCCAGTCGAGGATCACGCCGTCCATGAGCCACAGCCAGCCGGTCACCGCCGCGCGCAGCTTCGGAGGAGCGCCGTCGGGAGCCACTCCGTCGAGGATTCGCTGGGATGTGCGGTCGCGGATATCGGACACCAGGTCGCGCACCTCGGACTGGTGTGAGCTCTCCATCAGCTTGCCGTAGGCCACGGGGTGCTCCTCGATCCAGCCGAGAAAGGCATCGAGGCTCACCGACAGAGCCTCGAGCGGCGGCAGCTCGGGGTCGGGCTCGGTGAGGCTCTCCACCTCAGACGCCGACTGCTGGAGGGTGGCCACGAACAGCTCGCGCTTGCTGGGGAAGTAGTGGTAGAGCAGCGCCTTGGAGATTCCCGCCTCGCGCGCGATGCGGGCCATCGATAGCTCGTCGTAGGAGTGGGAGGCGAACAGGTCCGCCCCCAACTCGAGCAGCTGG
>JALZII010000287.1 GCA_030860365.1 Actinomycetota bacterium | reverse complement strand
GGGTGGCGATCGACCGGGTGCGCCAGGCCGTCTCCCCGGAGGGCGAGCTGACCGAGGAGCTGGTGAGGATCCTGCTCGACCACCTCGCACCGCCCGAGCTCGAGGCCGAGGCCTCAGGTCGCGGCTTCGAGGCCCTCCCCCCACGGCGCGTCGAGGCGACGGCCGACCACGCCGGCAGTGCCGTGGTTGTGCTGAGGCGGAGATGATTCCGAGCCTGCGGTGCTCGCCCGACCAACGCTCGGGCTGCGCTCCTCCCGCGCCGTCGGGCTGCGCTCCTCGACTATGAGCACGCTGCGCGTGGCGGCGCTCTACCCGGAGCTGATGAACATCTACGCCGACCGCGGCAACATCGCGATCCTGCGGGCGCGCACCGAGTGGCGCGGGCTGGGCTTCGAGCTGGCCGCGGCGAGCCTCGGCGACAGGCTCGATTCGGCCGCCCACGACCTCTTCTACATCGGAGGCGGGCAGGACCGCGACCAGGTGGCGGTCGCCCGGGACATGGCGGCCACCAAGCGCGACGCGCTGCACGCCGCCGCCGACCGCGGGGCGGTGGTGCTCGCCGTATGCGGCGGGTACCAGCTGCTCGGGCACTCCTACCAGCTGGGCGAGGAGAGCCTGCCCGGTGTCGGCCTCGTGGACCTGCATACGGTGCGCGAGGAGGGCCCCCGGCTGATCGGAAACTGCGCGATCGAGTCCGACCTCGGCGGCGGGCGGCGGGTGATCGCCGGCTTCGAGAACCACGGCGGGCGCACCTACCTCGGCCCCGGCGAGCAACCGCTGGGCCGCGTCCTGAGCGGCCACGGCAACAACGGCGATGACGGCCGGGAAGGCGTGCGGCGCGCCAACGTGATCGGCACCTACCTCCACGGGCCGCTGCTGCCCAAGAACACGTGGCTCGCCGACCGGCTGATAGAGCTGGCGCTGGGCGTGGAGCTCGACCCGCTGGACGATCGCGTGGAGGAGGCCGCCCACCGTTCGGCGCGCCGCGCGGCCGGCATCTAGGGTCGCCGTGGTGATCTCGGTCGACCAAGGGCTCTACTCGCCGCCGCGCGCTTGACCGGCCGGGTCCGTCCCGCCCAGCCCCACGATCTGGAGGCGCTCGCCTGGATGCACCACGCCTCTTTCGTCGCGGGCAACGGACCGCACCTCCCTCCCGCCCGGCTGGCCGAGCTCACTCCGGTCGCAGGCCTCGAGCGCTGGCGGCGAATTCTCCACGAGCCGTCACCGGGCGCAGCGCTGCTGGTTCTCGAAGAGGCGGGAAGCCTGCTCGGGACAGCCGGCGCCGGGCCGAACCGCGGCGAGGAGCGGGTGGCCGAGCTCCGATCGCTCTACGTGGACCCCGAGCAGTGGGGCCGCGGACTCGGGACTCGCCTGCACGACGGCGCCCTCGAGCACCTCGTGCACGGGGGGTGGGCCGAGGGGATCCTCTGGGTGCTCGAGGGAAACACCGGCGCGCAGCGCTTTTACGAGCGGCTGGGCTGGCGGCGCGATGGGGGCCGGGGAGAGGTGTGGGAGGCGCCCACGGTGCGCATGCGGCTGGCGCTCGGGCCGAGTTAGGCCTCGGAAATGAAGCACACAGCCAGGGAGGAGACCTTCCCCACCAGTGGCGGGTCGCGAGCCGGTCGCGAGAGACCGGCTGACCTAGCGGCCGCTCGAGCCAAAGCCTCCCGAGCCCCGCGCCGTCTCGCCAAGGTCATCGGCCTCCTCGAGCTCGGGCGCCTCGGCGCGCACCAGCACGAGCTGTGCGATGCGGTCACCCTCGGCGATCTCGAATGGCTCCGAGCGATCGGTGTTCAGCAGCAGCACCCGCAGCTCCCCGCGGTAGCCGGCGTCGATCAGGCCGGGGGCGTTCACCAAAGCGATCCCGTGGCGTGCGGCCAGGCCGGAGCGCGGCAGCACCAGGCCGGCGAAGCCCTCCGGGATGGCGACGGCGAGGCCGGTCCCGACGCCGGCGCGCGACCCCGGCGCCAGGGACGCAGCCTCGGCGGCGTGGAGGTCAAAGCCCGCGTCCCCTTCGTGGGCGGGCGCCGGCGGGCGCGCGGCGGGCGAGAGGCGCCGGAAGCGCAGCCTCACACTTCGTGGCCGTTGGCGCCGTCGCTCGAGAAGCGCTCGAAGCGCGGCACCGCCGCGGCGGGCACGCGGGCCTTCACATGCACCCCCTCGGGCGTGTCCTCGCGCTCCACTTCGCCGGCCAGCTCGTGCAGCTCGGAGAGCCGTCCACCCTCTTCGTAGGGCAGCAGCAGGTCGATCGGCCGCAGCGTGGCGAGGAAGCGGGCCTCCAGCGCGGCGCGGAGGACGTCGAGCCCTTCGCCCGTCTCGGCCGAGACCTGTACCGCGTCGGGAAAGCGGAAGCCCAGGGCCCGTCGCGCTTCGGCGTCGAGGCGATCGACCTTGTTCAGCGCGAGCAGCCGCGGTCGCTCGGCGACGTCGATCTCCACCAGCACCTGCTCCACGGCATCGAGCATCTCGACCAGCTCGTGCTCAGGCACCGAAGCATCGGCCACGTGCACGAGCAGGTCGGCTTCCAGCGCCTCCTCGAGCGTGGCGGCAAAGGCCTCGACCAGCTGATGGGGAAGCTTGCGGATGAAGCCGACGGTGTCGGTGAGCAGGAACGTCCGCCCGCCCACCTCGAGGGAGCGCGTGGTGGGATCGAGCGTGTGAAAGAGACGGTCGCGGACGCCCACGTCGGCTCCGGTGAGCGCGTTGAGCAGCGTCGACTTGCCGGCGTTGGTGTAGCCGGCGAGCGCGACCGTCGGAAGCCCCGCTCGCTCTCGCTCGCGGCGCATGGTGGCGCGCGTGCCCTTCGTGTCCTCCAAGCGCCGGCGAAGCGCGGCGATGCGGTCGCGCGCCAGGCGGCGGTCGGTCTCGATCTGCGACTCGCCCGGGCCCCTGGTGCCGATGCCCGCGCCCAGGCGCTCGAGGTGCGTCCACAGCCCCCGCATGCGCGCGAGGTTGTACTCGAGCTGCGCGAGTTCCACCTGCAGCTTGCCCTCGGCCGAGCTGGCGTGGTCGGCGAAGATGTCGAGTATCACGGCCGTCCGGTCGATGACCGGCACGCCAAGCGCCTGCTCGAGGTTGCGCTCCTGGCGCGGCGCCAGCTCGTCGTCCACGGCCACGAGGTTGGCGTCGGCCTCACCGATCGCGGTCTTGAGCTCGTCCAGCTTGCCCTTTCCCAGGTAGCGGTCGGGATCGGGCCGCTCCCGGCGCTGGGTCAGCCGGCCCGCGACGGCCACGCCGGCGGTTCGAAGCAGCTCGGACAGCTCGGACAGCTCGGGCTCGTCGGGGCCGGCGGCGACGAGCAGAGCCCGCTGGCGTGCGCGCGGGCTGCGGATGCCGTCACCGGTCTGCACTCCACCCGAGTGTAGGGGCCCTCCGCGTAAACATCTCCGCCCCGCCGGCCCTAGGGTGCGCGAGGGTGCGACCGTCCTGCGCCCGCCGGCGGACATGCCCTGGGGCGACCGACGACCCCGAGGGCAACCCGGTCGCCCTCTGCGAAGGCGGCTAGGCCCCGGCGAGCGGCAGGCGCTCCACCGGCGGGATCACGCCTTGCGTCTCGAAGCGCTCCGGAGGCGCCGAGCCGGGCAGCACGATCGTCCCGTCGGGTCCTCCCAGCCAGGACGCGTGGGCGACGGCGTAGCGGTGCGCGCACAGCGCCGCCGCCGCGGCCTCCAGCTCTTCGATGCGCCGGTGCCACAGGTCGCCACCGTCGTCGAGCACCTCTTCGGCCTCCAGCTCCGCGATGCGCATCTGGATGCCGAGCGGGTGCCGGCGCGCCGGCAGCCGGCGGTTCTGCAGCGCGCAGAACACGCCGTCGGCGTTGGTCTCGATAAGCGGGGCGACCTCGTAGGCGCCCTCGCCCACCGTCCCGGCGCCCTCGTCCTCGGCGACGAAGCGCTGCGGCTCACCCAGCTCGCCCGCCAGCACGCCCAGCTCGGGGAAGGGGTGAGCCGGGGCGACGCCGAGCTCGGTGAGCATCGCGTCGCAGGAGCGCTCCCCGGCCTCCGGGTCCTCCGGTGCGCCCAGGGCCACCACCAGCTCGCCCTCCCACAAGCGCAGCTGGGTGGCCAGCTCTGCAGCCGACCCGGGCTCGAAGAAGCTCGCGGTCAGGCGGATCGGCGGGTCGGGGTCGCGCACCTCCTCCACCACCACCAGCTGCAGGTGGCGCGCGCCCAGCGGGGTGACTCCGCAGTACCGCATCAGGGGTAGCGCCGGAGCGCCGGCCGGGCGTCGGCCGGGCGAGCACCGCCGCTCGACGGGCTACGCCGGGGCGCAGGCCGGGCGTTGGCCGGCCGAGCACCGCCGCTCGGGCCGCTGCTGAGCGAGGAGCGCAGGCGCTCCACCGCCTCGGCTAGTCGCGCGTCGTCGATAGTGAGGGAGATGCGAAAGAAGCCTTCGCCGTTGGGCCCGTAGGCCCCTCCCGGCGAGATCACCACGCCCGACTCCTCGAGCACCAGCTCGCAGTAGGAGGCCGAGGTGTGGCCCTCGGGCACGGGCGCCCAGACGTAGATGGTCCCCTTCGGTCGCGTCACCTCCACGCCGATCTCCTCGAGCGCCGAGCAGACCAGGTCGCGGCGGCGGGCGTAGATCGTGTTCATCTCGAGGGGCACGTCGTCGCCCTGGTCGAGCACGGCGGCCTGGGCGAGCTGCACCGCCTCGAACATGCCCGAGTCGATGTTGGTTTTGAGCTTCCAGTAGGCCTCCACGGCTTCGGCGTTGCCCACGATGGCCGCGGTGCGCCAGCCCGTCATGTTGTAGCCCTTGGACAGCGAGAAGACCTCGACGCCGACCTCCTTGGCCCCCGGGGTGGCCAGGAAGCTGGGGGCCACGTAGCCGTCGAAGGTGGTCTCGGTGTAGGAGGCGTCGTGCACCACCAGCACCTCGTTGGCCCGCGCGAACTCGATCGCCGCCTCGAACAGCCCGTCGGGCACCACGGCACCGGTCGGGTTGTTCGGGTAGTTGAGGTACATCAACCGCGCGCGCTCGGCGTCCTCGGCGGAGATGGCGTCCAGATCGGGCGCAAAGCCGCGCTCGGGCAAGAGCGCCATCAGCACCGCCTCGGCGCCGGCCAGCAGCGGGCCCCCGGTGTAGACCGGGTAGCCCGGGTCGGCCGCCAGCGCCGCGGTGCCCGGGTCGAGAAAGGCCAGGTTGAGGTTGAAGATGCACTCCTTGGCCCCCAGGGCGGGAACGATCTCGGTGTCGGTGTCCAACGCCACGCCGAACCGTCGGTCATAGAAGCGGGCCAGCGCGTCGCGCAGCTCGGCGCGACCGCGGTTGGACGGGTAGCGGTGGGTGCCGGGGTCGGCCGCGGCGGCGGCCAGCGCCTCGGCCGCCAGCGGCGGGGTGGGTGTGTCGGGATCGCCGATGCCCAGCGAGATCACGTCCACGCCCTCGGCTCGCTTGGCGGAGATCTTTCGCTCCAGCTCGGCGAAGAGGTAAGGGGGCAGGCGGTGAAGCCGGCTACTGGACCTCATTCAGCTCCTTCACGAACTCCTTGCTGAGGCGACCCTCGTAGACGGGCACCGCCCAGCCGGTGAGATCCACGTGCAGGTCCTCTCCGACCTCGACCTCCAGCTCGCCGCCGTCGAGGCGCACGGTCACGGGGCTGTCGGTCCCTCTCAGCACGGCCGCCACCGCTGCTCCCGTGGCGCCGGTGCCCGAGGACATGGTCTCCCCGGCCCCGCGCTCGAAGATCCGCGCGCGGATGGCGTCGTCGGCCTCTGGGCGCCAGAACGAGACGTTGGTGCGGTTGGGAAAGAGCTCGTGCCGCTCGATCGGCGGACCGAGCCGGGCCAGGTCGAGCTCCTCGAGCTCTTCCCCGACCTCGATCGCGCACTGGGGATTCCCCACCGAGACGAACTGGAACTCGAGCTCACGGCCGGCAACGTCCAGCCGCCCCCGCCCCTGGGGGTCACCCGATGGGAAGTCGGGCGCGCTCAGCTTCGCGCGGCCCATGTCCACGGTGCACGTGCGCTCGCCGGTGATCCGTGGTCGCACCTCACCGGCCACGGTGGACACCGAGAAGGTGTCGTGCTCGGTCCAGCCGCTGCGGCGCAGGTACATCACCGCCTCCCGTACGCCGTTGCCCGACAGCTCGGCTTCCGAGCCGTCCGGGTTGAAGATGCGAAGGTCGGCGACGAACCCGCTGTCAGCCGGCTCGGCCAGCAGCAGCACGCCGTCGCTGCCGACGCCGGTGTGGGGGGCGCACAGCGCTCGCACGCGCGCGGGCGTGAGCTCGAGGCCGAGCTCGCGCTCCTCCACGATGGCGTAGTCGTTGCCGAGCGCCTGCCACTTCTCGAACCGCACGGCGCGGGACTCTACGCAAGGGCCACCACCTCGGCCGCGACCTGTTCAGGGGTCCGACCGGTGGTGTCGAGCACCTGGGCGCCCCGCAGCTTTCGCAGCCAGGTGAGTTGGCGCTTGGCCAGGCGGCGGGTGTTGCGCTTCATGCCCTGGACGTCGTCCCGAAGCAGCTCCTCGAAGCCCAGAGCAACACGCGCGGTGGGCGAGGCGCCGGCCGCATCGGTCCGCCTCACCTCGTCCTTCGCCCCCGCCGCCACCATCCCCTCGACGCGGGAATCGATCTGCGCATCCAGCGCCTCGCGCTGCATCGTCAGCCCACACAGCAGGGTCGGGTGGCGCAGCCCGGCCGCCCACAGGCGCGAGCCCTCTCCGGCCGGTGCGGGATCCTCGCCCATCTCGAGGAGCTCGAGAGCGCGGATCAGGCGCGTGCGATCGGTGGCGGCCACTGAAGCCGCGGCCTCGGGCGAGCGCTCGGCGAGCTCGGCGTGGAGCGCCTGCGCTCCCCGCTCGTCCAGCTGCGCCTCCATGCGTGCTCGCAGGCCCTCGGGCGGCGGTGGGCGCAGCTCGAGGTCGGTGAGCGCGGCCTGCAGGTAGAGCCCGGTCCCCCCCACCACGATCGGCCGGCGACCGGCGGTCAGAGCGTCGTCGATCTCCTGGTGAGCACGGGCGGCGTACTCGCCCGCCGAGCAGGTGGCCCAGACGGGCAGCACGCCTACGAGCCGGTGCTCCAGCACCGCCTGCTCGGCGGCGGTCGGCGCTCCGGTCAGGACTTCCAGCCCGCGGTAGACCTGCAGCGCATCGGCCGACACCGCCACGGGGTCCTCGCCGGCTTCGCGCAGCAGCCTGGCCACCGCCACCGCCACGGCGGTCTTGCCCACCCCCGTGGGCCCGAAGAGGGCCAGGAGCTTCAGCCCACCGAGGAGCGCAGGGTCTCCATGCCGGCCAGCGTGGTGGAGGTGGCGGATTCGATCTCCACGCGCGCGAGGTCGCCCGGCTCGCACACGCCGGCGAAGTTCACGGTCTTGTTGTGGCGGATGCGCCCGCGCAGACGGTCGGGGTCGGTGCGCGAGGCGCCCTCGACGAGCACGTCCATCTCGCGCCCCACGAAGCGCTGCGAGCGCTCGTGGGCCACGCGCTGGACCGACTCCACAAGACGCTCCATGCGCTCCCGCTTGACCGGGTGCGGGAGCTGGTCGGGCAGGTCCGCGGCCTCGGTGCCGCGGCGGGGAGAGAAGATGAAGGTGAAGGCCGAGTCGTAGCGCACCTGCTCGACCACCTCGAGCGTCTCCTCGAACTCCTCCTCGGTCTCGCCCGGAAAGCCGACGATGATGTCCGTCGTCAGCGCCACGTCGGGCACGTGCTCGCGGATCATGGCCACGCGGTCGAGGTAGCGCTGCTTGTCGTAGGTGCGCCGCATCGCCTTGAGGATCCGGCTCGAGCCCGCCTGCAGCGGAAGGTGGATGTGCTCGCACAGGCTCGAAAGCTCTGCGTGGGCGCGCAGCACGTCCTCCTTCATGTCCTTGGGGTGCGGGCTCGTGTAGCGCAC
>JALZII010000283.1 GCA_030860365.1 Actinomycetota bacterium | reverse complement strand
TCCCGGGCTCGAAGTGCGACGGCATGGACGTGCTCGACACCCACGCCGTGGTGGGCGAGGCCCTGCGCTGCGCGCGCGAGGATCGGGCCCCGCAGCTGGTGGAGGCCGTGACCTACCGCTACCGCGGGCACTCGATGGCCGACCCCGAGGAGTACCGCTCCAGGGAGGAGGTCGACGAGTGGCGCTCGCGCGACCCCATCGACACCTTCCGCACGCGCGTGACCGAAGGCGGGGTGCTCTCCGACGACGACGTCGAGAAGCTCGACTCCGAGGCGCAGAAGCGGATCGAGGAGGCGGTGGAGTTCGCCGAGAGCTCCCCCTTCCCCGACCTGGCAGCGCTCTACGACGACGTCTACGTGATGGAGGCCAGCTCCGAGCAGGCGTGGTGGTCGGTGGACCAGCGCTCCCCCGAGACCCACCGCGGCGAGGACGAGCGCGAAGCCGGCGAGATGGCCCAGGAGCTCGCCGAGGCGGGCGCCGCCTACGCGGGCGAGGACGTGACCTCCGAGCGCCGCTCGCGGCGCACCGACGGCGAAGGCGACCAGGGCGAGGGCGAGCCCGCCGACGAGACCAGGGACGTAGAGGGCGGCGGCGACTAGTGCCCGAGGTCCGCTACCGCGAGGCGCTCAACCAGGCGCTGCGCGAGGAGATGGAGGCCGACGAGTCGGTCTTCATCATGGGCGAGGACATCGGCGTCTTCCAGGGCGCGTTCAAGGTGACCGCGGGACTGCTCGAGGAGTTCGGCGAGAAGCGGGTGCGCGACACGCCGATATCCGAGAACACGATCGTGGGCATGGGCGTGGGCGCGGCGATGGGCGGCCTGCGCCCGGTGGTGGAGATCATGACGATCAACTTCTCGCTGCTGGCGATGGACCAGATCGTCAACTCGGCGGCGTCGATCCGTTACATGTTCAACGCCCAGGTGAAGGTGCCCATGGTGATCCGCATGCCCCAGGGCGGCGGCCACCAGCTCGGGCCCACCCACTCGCACTCGCTCGAGGCCTGGTTTCTGCACGTTCCCGGGCTGCTCGTGGCCGCGCCCTCCACCCCGGCCGACGCCAAGGGGCTCTTGAAGGCGGCGATCCGCGACGACAACCCGGTGATCTTCATCGAGCACGAGGCGCTCTACGGCAAGAAGGGCGAGGTGCCCGAGAACGGCGAGCCGGTGCGCTTCGGCGAGGCCGCGGTGCGCAGGCAGGGGGACGACGTCACGATCGTGGGCGTCTCGCGCATGGCCGCCACCGCGCTCCAGGCCGCCGAGACGCTGGCAACCGAGCACGAGGTGGAGGCCGACGTGATCGACCCGCGCACGCTGCGCCCGCTCGACCTCGACACCATCCTCGAGTCGGTGCGCAAGACCAACCGCGTGGTGATCGTCGAGGAGGGCTGGCCCCACGGCGGGGTGGGGGCGAACTTCGCCGCGCTGATCGGTGAGCAGGCCTTCGACCACCTGGATGCGCCGGTGGCGCGGGTCACCGGCGCCGACATCCCGATGCCCTACTCCAAGCCGCTCGAGCAGGCGGCCTTTCCCCACGAGGAGCACGTGGTGCAGGCCGCCCTTGCGACGTTCCGCGACCTCTGATGTCCGAGAGCGTGGGCATGCCCCGGCTGTCTGACTCCATGGAGGAGGGCACCGTCCTGAAGTGGCTCGTGGAGGAGGGTGGCGAGGTCAAGCGCGGCGAGCCGCTGGTGGAGATAGAGACCGACAAGGCGAACATGACCTACGACGCCGACACCGACGGCGTGCTCGTGAAGGTGATCGCCAAGGAGGGCGACACGCTGACGGTGGGAGAGCCGATCGCGGAGATAGGCGAGGCGGGCGAGGCGGCCTCCGCCGATGCCGACGAGGGGAGTGGCGAGGACGGCGGCGCGGAGGCCGACCCCCCCGAAGAGGACGCGCCCGAGGACGACGCTCCCGAGTCGGGCCAAGAGCAGGAGGCCGAGCCTCAGGCGCAGGGCGGGCAGACCGCGACCGCCGAGGCCGAGCCGGAGGCCGGCGGCGAGGCCCCCAGCGACAGCGACAACGGCGGCGGCGGCGAGCGCATCAAGGCGTCGCCCGTGGCCAAGCGCATGGCCCGCGAGCTCGGTGTGGAGCTCGCCCAGCTCGAAGGCTCGGGCCCCGGTGGGAGGATCGTGAAAGCCGACGTGGAGTCGGCCGCCGACGGCGGCGGAGCTGCGAAGGAGGGCGAGGACGAGGAGGCCGCGCCCCCCGAAAGCGGCCGGGCCGAGCCGGCCACCGAGCGCCCGAGCTCGGGCGCCAAGGGCGAGGTGGAGGTGCAGGAGCTCACCCGCCTGCAGCAGACCGTGACCCGGCGGATGGCCGAGTCAAAGGCCACCGCGCCGGACTTCGCGCTCACGCTCGACGTGGACATGACCGCCGCGGTGGAGCTGCGCACACGGCTGAAGGAAGTGGCCGATCCCGTGCCCTCGTTCAACGACATGGTCGTCAAGGCCGCGGCCACCGCCCTGCGCGAGTTTCCCAAGGTCAACGGCGCCTACCGCGACGGGCGCTTCGAGCTCTACGAGAAGGTGAACGTGGGGATCGCCGTGGCGGCCGAGGGCACGCTGGTGGTGCCGACCATCTTCGGCGCCGATCGGCGCTCGCTCGGGGACATCGCCACGGGGGCGCGCGCGCTGATCGAGAAGGTGCGCGAGAACGAGATCACCCCGCCCGAGGTGAGCGGCGGGACCTTCACGATCTCCAACCTCGGGATGTTCGGGATCGAGCGCTTCACGGCGATCATCAACCCTCCTCAGGCCGCGCTGCTCACGGTGGGGGCGCTGGAGCGCAAGCCGGCGGTCGACGACCGTGGCCGCGTGGTTGCCCGCGACCAGCTGACGCTGACGCTGGTCTGTGACCACCGCATCCTCTACGGCGCCGACGGCGCCCAGTTCCTGGCCCGCGTGCGCGAGCTACTCGAGCAGCCGCTGGCCCTCGCCCTGTAGGAGCGATGGCCGGCGCGCCCCACCCGGCCACCTTCGACGAGGAGATCCTGCGCTCCTTCGAGGGCGCGGTCCTGGAGACCCAGACCGAGACCGAGCGCCTGGACCGCGCGCGCCGTGAGCTCGAGATGGGCTTCGACGCCCTGGCCGATCTGGGACCCGCCGTGTCGATCTTCGGCTCGGCCCGCACCCCGCCAGGCCACCCCGAGTACGCAGCCGCTCGGGAGGTGGCACGGCGGTTGGGCGAGCGCGGCTACGCGATCGTCACCGGCGGCGGGCCCGGGGCCATGGAGGCGGCCAACCGCGGCGCGAGGGACGCCGGCGCGCGCTCGGTCGGCCTGAACATCGAGCTTCCCTTCGAGCAGCACGCCAACCCGTACCTCGACACCTCGCTCGAGTTCCACTACTTCTTCACCCGCAAGGTGATGTTCGTCCGCTACGCCAGCGGCTTCGTGGTCTTCCCCGGCGGCTTCGGCACCCTCGACGAGGCCTTCGAGGCGCTGACGCTCGAGCAGACCGACAAGGTGTTCGACTTCCCCGTGGTGCTGGTGGGCACCGAGTTCTGGAGCGGCCTGGTGGACTGGATCAAGGAGCAGCTGCTGGGCGGCGGGAAGATCAGCCCCGGGGACATCGACCTGCTGACGGTGACCGACGATCTCGACGAGGTCGTCCAACGGCTGGACTTGCGCTAGTCAGCGGGGTGGCTGTATGGCGCCCTCCCTGCGGTCGGGCGCCGGGCTCCAGGTCGACGGAGGTTCGCGGCTTTGGCGGTCGCGCCTTCACCTGTTCCGCTGGGCCCTCAACACCGCATCGTGGATGGTGATGGTGCGGCCGTCGGGATCGACGACCGGGCGAGCTCGGGCCTCTACGACAATGGTCTCCCACTCCCGGCGGTCGAGTGAGGCAGCGACCTCGGAGGCGGTGAAGAACAGCTCGGGCATCGGTGGTCGCGGGACGCTGGTCTGCATGTCAGAGGGATCGTGGCCGACGATGAGCAAGGTGCCACCCGATGTCACCGACGCGGCAAGCCGGTGAAAGAGCGCTTCGCGCGGATCTTTCGGTAGGTGCATGAACTGGGCCGACACCAGGTCATAGGACGCCGCCGCGGGGACCCAGTCGACCAGGTCCGCGTGCACCCAGTCGATGCGCTGCGCAACATCGCCGCCCACCTCGAGCGCCCGGGCGGCGGCGCGTTCCAGGGCGACGGTCGAGAGATCGACGGCGGTGACCCGCCAGCCGTGCTCGGCCAGCCAGATGGCGTCCGCGCCTTCCCCGCATCCGACATCGAGCGCAGCACCAGGAGACAGGTCGGCGCCTTCAGTGACCAGGTGGGGGTTGGGGTCGCCGCTCCAGACCGCGCTGCTGGAGCGATACCGCTGGTCCCAGAAGGCTTCGTCCATGACCACGCCCCCTCGAGTGAACCCGCCGTGATCGTGCCCAGTGGTCACGCTCAGGGAGTCAGGTCCGCCAGCGAAAGCCCGTCGACTCCGCGGCGGGCTCTAGCGGGCTGGAGGGAAGCCCCTCGGGCGTATCGGGCATGTTGTACCCCCCGGGGGCCACGTCGTTCGGGGTGTCGGGGTGAAAGAGCGAGGCCAGGTACTGGATGTGGCCGCGGCCCACGCCCAGCTCGGTCTGCCCCCCGCCGTAGGCGCCGATGCCCTCCGCCTCGCAGTAGTCATAGGCCGCGAACAGGTTGCTCAGGGGCCCGAAGCGCGAGGGCTTGATGTTCACCATCCTCGGCCGAAAGGGCCGGCCTTCGATGTCGGCCACCGAGTGGATGGGCGCGTCCCAGGTGATGCGCTCGCGGTGGGGCTCGAGCACCGGATCGGTCTCGGGCGTGAGGTCGGGATCCTCGATCCAGGCGCCGGGGAAGGCCTCGGCCACCATCCGGTAGAGCTCGGGATCGGTGTTCACGTCGACGGGAGTGCCGCGGTAGAAGCCCTTGAGATCCACCGAGTCGATCGCGCCCGTGGCCGCGAGCTGGTCGATCAGCTCCTTGGTCCACTCGTTGGTGGGATCGAGCTTCAGCCGGGTGGAGGGATAGCGCTCGAGCACGCGCAGGGCGCGCAGCGCCTCGCCCGGCGGGTCCAGGCGCATCGAGACGACGAAGGTGACCGGCCTCGGCTCACGGCCCACCACGTCGGCCAGCGAGCTTTCGGCCTGGCGCAGCGCGAGGTCCAACGAGGCCGACTCGAAGGCCCAGCGCCGGTAGTCGTAGGCGGCATCCATGTCCGGCTCGGTGGGAAAGAGCTCGAGGGTCTCGAGGTGCTTGGAGAATGAGTCGATCGTCCACGCGCCCTCCAGCGGGAGGCCGGCCTTCTCGTCCCGGAACGCGATGTGGTCCAGGCCGTCGTAGACCACGTCCTCGCCCACGCCCTCCTCGCCGCCGCCCCGCAGGCGGATGAGGGTGGTGACGCGCGTGAACTCGGGACTGAGGGCCAGCTCGAGGCCCTCGAGCTCGTAGCCCTCGATCTCGAGCGGCAGGTCGGCGATGTGGTCGTAGAGGGCCACGGGCTCGCGAGACTACTGAGGGCCTGTCGCCGTTCGGCCGGCGAGGAGATCAGGCCAGGTGCCTCGGCTGTCCGCCCAACTACCGCCCGCCCCCGCCCTGCCGCCCCCTCTCGCGGTGCACCGCGACCTACCCCGACCCGCCACCGGTCGGAGGGGGGACACAGCCGGCGGGCGACGAGCAGCCGGAGGTGCGCGTCGCGCCTTCCGCGCCGGCCCCCGACGATGAGCTCAAGCTCTTCATCAAGGGGTTCAACCCCGACGCTGCGTTGACCGTGGCAGTCACCGGGCCCGGCGGACGGGCCAGGCGATCCAGCGCGAGAGCCGACGCCCTGGTGAACGCGGAGCCCCAGATCGGGCCGGCGGCTCAGGCCGGCCGCCTCACCGTCGTGGTGACCAACGACGCCACCGGGGCATCCGCGCGCACCTCCCTCGACGTCAAGGGAGGGTCCGGCTCTTCTGGCGAGAGCTCGGGGCGGCCCGAGGCGCCACCAGGCAAGCCCGAGCAGCCCTCAGGGCGGCCCGAGCCGCCGTCGGGGACACCCCCCGGAGGCGAGGCGTCCGATCTGCCGGAGTGCGGCCCCGGCATCCCCAAGCCCTGCCGGCAGGGCGGAAAGGTCGTGAAATGAGCCGCCTCGGTTGGAGATCGGCGTGGTGGCGTTCTTGTGGTGTACACGGTCTCGGTGCGCAACAACGGCCCCGCCGTGGCGCCCAAACGCCAAGGTGGGTCCCGAGGGCTCGGGCAGCCACACCAACGTATCGGTGTCGTCCCCCGACCCACAGGCCCAGTGCAGCGGAGGCAGCGGCGTTGCCTTCCCCGGCTGTTCACGATCGCGGGGTCCGGGGCCGCAAGGTGGGCCGGCGGTGCTCGACGCGTCGCCGCCGGGGCAGGCGGTGCAGCACCTACAAGAAGCTCGGCTCCTTCGCGGTCAACGGCGTGCGCGGACCGAGGTCGGTCAAGATCCCCCGGCGCCTGCGCGGCAAGAGGCTCGGCGCGGGCCGCTACCGCATCGACATCCTCGCGCGTGACAGCACCGGCATCCCCTCGGAGTGCATCCGCCGCGCCTTCAAGGTCAACCCCCGGCGCGGGAGGTAGCCGGGCTCCGCCACTCTGCAACACTGCCTCGCAGCGACATGGCAGCCGTCGGGCACGTGATGGTGTCGCACGTGATGGTGTCGCTTGGCTGAGTACTCCTTCCTCACCACCTGGCTGATCGAAGCCGAGCGCGAGCGGGCGTGGGAGGTGCTCCAGGACGTCGTGCGCTGGCCGGAGTGGTGGCGCGGCGTGGTGTCGGTCGACGAGCTCCAGCCGGGAAGCGAGGACGGAGTGGGCAGCCGCCATGCGATCGAGTGGCGCAGCCGCCTGCCCTACCCCGTGCGCTTCGAGTTCGTCACAGACCGCGTCGAGCGGCCCGCGCTCATGCAGGGCCGCGCCGAGGGCGAGCTGGCCGGCACGGGCCGGTGGTGGCTCTTCGAGCAGGACGGAGTCACGGCGGTCCTCTACGAGTGGGTCGTGCGTACGCGGCGTCCGTGGATGAACGCGCTGGCACCGATGGCCCGACCCGTGTTCGCGGCGAACCACGACATCGTCATGCGCTGGGGTGGCGAGGGCCTGGCTCGGCGACTCGGCGCCCAGCTGCTGGCACACGGCTGAGCCTCATGGCGCCGGATCCGCGTCGACGCGGAGGTGGACGAGGGAGGGCCCCCGCCGAAGCGAGGGCCCTCGTCCCTTCCCGATCTGTGGCCGGAGCTACCTGCGGCGCTTGCCGTGCTTGCCCTTGCCGGTGCCCTCGCCCTTGGCGCCGTCGATGTCGTACACGTCGCGGAACTTGCGCACGTGCAGGGCCAACAGCTGCCCGTACTCCACCTTCTCGACGTCCGGGTTGGCCTTGTGCACCTGGGCGTCGAACAGGAACCAGCCGCGGCCGAGGAGCTTGCGGGCGTCGATGATGCCGCTCGACTCCTCGTCCTGGGTCCCGAAGTAGCCGGGCGAGCCGGCGCGGAACAGCTTGCGGTCGAACTCCGCCACCACGCCACGGTCGCCCGTGTCGATCTGGAAGGCGATGATCCGCGCCAGCTGGGCGTTGTTGCCCGGGTCCTCCTGGATCAGGAGGTTGCCCTTGCGGTCGATCGTCATGTTGTCCGGCTTG
>JALZII010000083.1 GCA_030860365.1 Actinomycetota bacterium | reverse complement strand
CCTGGGCGGTCCAGCTTCGGCGCCCGCTTTCGCACCCGCTGGCCGCAGTAGGGGCACTCGGTCACGTAGGGGCTGACCTCCGAGCCGCAGGTCTTGCAGACGACGAACAGGTCGGGCTGGCTCACCGTGACCCAGATTAGCCCGTACCGGCTCGGCTCCGCGAAGTCTCCGGAATGCCCGGCCCCTCAGGACTCGGGTCGGCCTGCCTCCTCCGGCGCGGTGGCCTCCACGATCTCTCGTGTGACTTCGCCGAGGTCGTGGTTGGCCTCGTAGACCACGATCTGGCGACGAGCGCCTGTGCCGCGGTCCAGCAGGTCCTCGACGGCCTCGAGCTCGGTCTCGCTGCCCAGCTGCTGGGCACGCTCGCGCATGCGATCGATCAGCCGCCGGGCGAGGTTGCGGGTGGGAATGCGCTCGCGCTCGGGCAGGTCCACCAACTCCCCCTCGAGGCCATGGCGGGCAGCGAGCCACTTGTTCTCGTCGAGCATCTCGTACGGGTAGTGCGAGAGCTTCTGCCCTTCGTCGTAGTGCTGGGCCAGCTCGTGCACCATCGCCTGGGTGAGCGCCGCGAGGCCGAGCGTGTGCTCCACCCGGGTCTGGGCGTCCATGACGCGGATCTCCACCGTGCCGAAGCGGGGGTGCGGGCGGATGTCGTACCAGAGGTAGGTGTAGTCGGGGACCACCCGGCTGTCGACCATGAACTGCACCCGCCGCGACCAGTCCTCGAAGTCCTCGTAGCGGGGAGGGATGCCCACGCGTGGGAAGGCGCGGAAGATGGGCGTGCGGGTGGAGAGCAGGCCCGTGGCCTGCGCACGCCAGAAGGGCGAGTTGGCCGAGAGCGCGAGCAGCAGCGGCAGGTGCACGCGCATCCCGTTGGTCACGTGGATGGCCTTGTCGGGGCCGTCGAGGCCGATGTGGACGTGGATGCCGAAGATGATCTCCTGGCGGGCCACGAACTGCAGTCCCGCCACCAGCTCCCGATAGCGCGGGCGCGAGACGATGCGCTGGTCCTCCCACAGGGCAAAGGGGTGGGTGCCGGCTGAGCCCACGGCAAGGCCCATCTCGGCGGCAGCGGCCTGGACGGTCCGCCGCAACCCGCGCAGCTGCGCGCCGGCCTCCGCCACGCCGGCGGAGGGGCTGGTGGCGATCTCGCACACGGACTCCATGAGCTCTGGCTTGACATCGCCCTCCGCGCCCGTCTGGCGCAGCGCCTCGAGCAGGGGCTCTATCGAGTTCGCCAGCTCGAGCGTCTCGGAGTCGACGATCATGAGCTCCTCCTCGATACCGATCGTGAACGGCGGCCCCGAGAAGGAGTGCTCCACGGCTCGCAGGGTATCCTCGCCCACCCCCGGAACCGCCGCCGTGGGAGGCCCCGACGGACCGCCACGGGCCCAGGCGCCGCCGCCGGACCGTCCCATAACGGCTGGTAACGTCCTCGCCGCCATGCGGATGCGCCAGTCACTCGCGCAGTTCGAGGAGGCCTTCCGGGAGGAGGCCCAGGAGTCGGTCGTCCGGCGCGAGAGCCTGCGCCATCATGCGGCTCAGCGATCGCGGAGCCGCCGCGTTCAGCGGCGCGAGCGGGCGGGCACCCTCCGCTTCTTGGGCCTCTGCGCCGCCATCGTCGCCACCGCCGTCCTGGTGACGATCGTGATGTTCGAAGTGCTCGCCTACGTAGCCGGCTGACGCCCCGGCGCCGCGAGGGGAGCTAGGAGCCTCCCGCCAGCTTCTTGAGGGCGTCGTCGACCTGATCGGTCGCGCCGTCGTCCTCGTCGGCCTCGTCCTGCTGGATCTCGAGATAGACCTCTTTGCGGAACACGGGGATCGAGCGCGGAGCCTCGATTCCGATACGGACCTTCTCGCCCATGATCGCCAACACGGAGACCTCGATCTCGTCTCCGATCATGATGCTCTGGTTCGACTTCCGTGTGAGTACCAGCAACGGCGCCTCCTTCCCCTTGCCTGCCGTCTGCATCAAATCAGACGCGGCGAGCCGGCACCAGCCTGTTGCTAGTCTCCCGCGCTCTTTGGCCCGTCGATCGCTGAAGCCCCAACTCAACCAGATCAGGACGTGGGTGCGCCAGGGGCGGACCGACGCGTGGATCGCGCACCAGCTTGACGTCTCGGTACGGGACGTCGGCCAGTTCAAGCGCGAGCACGACCTGGCGCCCGCTGACGCGCCGGAAGGCGACGCCCCGGGCCCGGTCATCGAGGAGGAGCTCGACCTTCGCGCCGAGGACGACGCCCTGGTGGCAGCCGCGCTCGACGCCGAGCAGGACCAGCCCGCCGCCGAGGACGACGAGGCCGGCGAAGGCGACGCGACCGACGATGACGGCGAGCGCCCCCGCCGGCGCAGGCGCGGTCGGCGGGGAGGG
>JALZII010000267.1 GCA_030860365.1 Actinomycetota bacterium | reverse complement strand
GCGCGACAGCGAACGCGCAGCCCGCGGCGCAGGACCGCGCGGATCGACTGACGGCGGCGCAGCGAGATGCTGCCCGAGCTCCCGGCCGGGCAACCCGGCTGTCCAACGCCCGCGCCGCCGCCCCCGGCGCCAAGCCCCTGGACCGCCCGGCGAGCGTTCACGAGCCCCGCGCCGTAGAAAGGATCGGGCCCCGCGGAGCCGGCCTCGCTCGCGGTGGCCAGGATCCGGTTGACCACCTCCTGTCCGCGCAGTCCGCGCGACACGAGCAGGGCGGCCACGCCGGCCACGTGGGGCGCCGCCTGAGAGGTGCCGGCCAACTCGGTGTAGCCGCCGTCGTTGAAGGTGGAGAGGATGTCTTCGCCCGCCAGCGGCAGGCCCGAGCCGCCGGGCGCCCGAGGCCCAGCCCGGCGCCGAAGCTCGAGAAGAAGCTGCGCTGGCGGCGCCGGTCGACCGCGCCGACGCACAGCAGCCGGCCCTCGGCCTGGGGCTGCTCGCAGATCGGCACCCCGGTGTTGCCCGCGGCGGCCACCACCACGCGGCCGATCGAGAGCACGACGGACGGCTTCGGCGAACGGGCCCTCGCTGCCGAGCAGAGGGACGTCGGAGCCCAGGCTGAGGTTGATCACCGTGCGCGCCGTTGGCCACCGCCCAGTCGATGCCGGCGGCCACGTCGTCCGTCGAGCCGCTGCCGTCGTCGCCGAGCACCCGGACGGGCATCATCGAAGCGGCGGGGGCCACGCTCGAAACGCCGCGGCCGTTGTCCTTCGTGCGCTGGTCCTCCCGGCGGCGGCCGCGGCGGCCGATCCTCTGCGCGCCCAGCAGTGGAACCTGTCCATCGTCGAGTCCGACGCCGCCCACGGCACGACCGCTGGGGCCGGGGCCAGGGTCGCGATCATCGACAGCGAGAGCCGTCGCCGTTAGGACAGGCGCCGCATCGCGCCGGAGTGTAGGAGCCGCGCCGAGTGGCGCGCAAAGGCTAGGCCGCCACCTCGTCACCCGAGCGCTGCATGCCCTCGTCCTCGGCCGCGCCGTCGGCCGGGTCGGCTTCGGGGGGCAGCTCGCCGCCGCGATCGGTGCCCGCGATCAGCTCGTCGGGTGCCTTCTCCTCGGGCACGAAGCCGGACTTCATGCCGAAGTAGACCGCCTGTGGGTGGTGGGCGATGATCGCCACCGTCGACTGCTCGGGCATCACGGCGTGGGCGTCGGACAGGTACATGCCGATGTCCTCGAGGCCGAGCAGGCGCCACACCTTCTCGTGCTCTGACTGCTCGGGTACCGCGGGGTAGCCCCACGAGTAGCGCCGGCCCTGGTCGGCGTCGATCCCCAGGTCGCGGCGCGCCTCCGCGTGCAGCCACTCCGCCAGGCCCTCGGCCGCCTGGACCCCCATCCCGTGGGTGAACAGCTGCTCGGCGAAGTCCCCCTCCTTCTCGAGGCGCTCGATCACCCTGGTCACCTCGGGGCCCACGGTCACTCCCTGCAGGGCCACGAAGTCCCGCTCGCCGGAGTCCAGCGGGCGATAGAAGTCGGCCAGGCAGATGCGGTCGTGCCTGGGCTGGCGCGGGAAGACCAGGCGCTCGACCTCGGTCTCGTGGTCGGTCGGGTCGAAGATGACCAGCTCGTTGCCGTCGGCGTTGCAGGGGAAGTAGCCCAGCCGCGCGCGCGGTCGCAGGTAGTCCTGCTCGCGCCACATGCGCTCGAGCTTGGGGGCGAAGCCCTCCTCCTCGCCGTCGCCCTCCACGATCCGCCGCCACTCCTCGCCCTTCTTGCCGCGCCCGCCCCAGTGCAGCTTGAACAGCACGTGGCGGTCGAGGTAGGGATAGACGTCGTCGAGGTCCACCTCGATCTCCCGCGCGCCCCAGAAGGGCGGCTCGGGCAGCGGCGTGTCGGTGCGGGCCACCGAGCGCACGCTGTCGTCGGTGACCGGTGGGGCATCGTCTACCACGACCGGCTTCTCGCGCAGCTCCTTGGCCGCGGCGCGGGTCTTCTCCACCAGCGCCGCGCGGGTCTCCTCGTCGACCAGCGCGTCCATGGTGTCGAGCCCCTGAAAGGCGTCCTTGCAGTAGAAGACCCCGGGGTCGTAGACCTCGTCGGACTCCTTGCCCTTGGGGTAGAGGATCCGCCGCCCGAAGTCGCGGTTGATCGCCGCGCCGCCGATCAGCACCGGGAAGTCGTGGCCGCGCTCGTGCAGCTCGCCCACGCAGGCCGGCATCTGCTTGGAGGTGGACACGAGCAGGGCGGAGAGGCCGATGGCGTCGGCGTTGTGCTCCTCGGCCGCACTGATGATCGTGTCCACCGGCACCTGCTTGCCGAGGTCGACCACCGTGTAGCCGTTGTTGGTGAGGATGGTGTTCACGAGCGACTTGCCGATGTCGTGAACGTCGCCGAACACTGTGGCGATGACCACGGTCCCCTTGGTGTAGTCGGCCGTGCGCTCCAGGTAGTTCTCGAGCCGGGCCACGGCGCGCTTCATGACGGTGGCCGACTGCAGCACGAAGGGCAGGATCAGCTCGCCGGCGCCGAACTTGTCGCCCACCTCCTTCATGGCGGGCAGCAGCACCTCGTTCAGCGTGGGGACGGCGCCGATCTTCTCGACCGACTTGTCGATCTGGTCCTCCACGCCCTCCTTCTTGCGGCGCAGGATGTGCCAGTGCAGCGCCTCCTCGGGCTCCATGCCCTCGGTGGGGTCGCCGACGGTGGCCTCGTCCTCCTCGCCCTTGGACTCGAAGTGGCCGATGAAGCGCTCGAGCGCGTCCTCGCGGCGGTTGAAGACGAGGTCGTCGACGAGCTCGCGCTCGTTCTCGGGGATCTCGCCGTAGGGCGTGATGTGGTTCGGGTTGACCATCGCCAGGTCGAGCCCGGCCTCCACGCAGTGGTGCAGGAAGACGGAGTTCAGCGCGGCGCGGGCGCCCGGTGAGACGCCGAAGCTCACGTTGGAGACGCCAAGCGAGGTCTTCACCCCGGGCAGCTCGGCCTTGATGCGGCGGATGCCCTCGATGGTCTCGACGGCGCTGGGCCGCCACTCCTCGTCACCTGTGGTGAGCGTGAAGGTCAGCGCGTCGAAGATCAGCGCCTCGGGGTCGAGGCCGTGCTCGTCGCAGGCGATCTCCTTGATGCGCTGGGCCACCTCGACCTTGCGTTCGGCCGTCTTGGCCATCCCCACCTCGTCGATGGTCAGGGCGATCAGCGCGGCGCCGTGGGCCTTGGCCGTGGGGATCACCGTGTCGGCCTTGTCGCGACCGGCCTCGAGGTTGATCGAGTTGACGATCGCGCGCCCGGGAATCTGGTCGAGGGCCTTCTCGATCACCGCGGGCTCGGTGGAGTCGATCTGGATCGGCGCGGGCTGGGTCAGCGACACGCGCTTGGCCACCTCGCGCATCTGCTCGTCCTCGTCCTCGCGCTCGGTCAGCGCCACGCACAGGTCGAGCACGTGGGCGCCGCCGGTCACCTGGTCCTCGGCGACCGTCACCAGGCCGTCGTAGTCGTCGGCCAGCAGCATCTCCTTGGCCTTGCGCGAGCCCTGGGAGTTCACCCGCTCGCCCACCAGAGTGGGGCGCGGCTCCTGCACCAGCGGGGCGGCGGTCATCATGCTCGAGAGCATCGGCTCGCCGGGCTCGGGGCGCGGCTGGACCGTTTTCCCCCCCACCTTCTCCACGATCGCCGCGATGTGCTCCGGCGTGGTGCCGCAGCAGCCGCCCACGATGCCCACCCCGTGGCGCTCCACGAAGTCGGCCAGCGTGGTCGAGAGCGGCTCGGGCTCCTCGGGGAAGATCGTCTCGCCGTCGGGCCCCTGGAGTGGGAGGCCCGCGTTGGGGATGCA
>JALZII010000240.1 GCA_030860365.1 Actinomycetota bacterium | reverse complement strand
GTCTTGGTCGACGCATTGCGCGATACCCCGCGTGTGCACCTGGTGGGGCTCGTCTCCCACGGCGGGGTGCACGCGAGCATGAAGCACCTGCGGGGCCTGCTCGAGCTGGCGCGCGGGCAGGGCACGCCCGACGTCGTGGTGCACGCCTTCACCGACGGGCGCGACACCGCCCCCGACTCCGGCGCTGGCTGCCTGGCCGAGCTCGAGGGCTGGATGGCCGAGACCGGTGGGCGTGTGGGCAGCGTCACCGGGCGCTACTACGCAATGGACCGCGACCGCCGCTGGGAGCGCACGCGGCTCGCCTACGACGCAATCGTGCACGGCCAGGCCGAGCACCGCGCCACGACGGGCGAGGAGGCGGTACGAGCAGCGTACGAGCGCGGGGAGACCGACGAGTTCGTACGGCCCGTGCTCGTGGGCGAGGAGGCGAGGGTCCGCCCGGGGGACTCCGTCGCCTTCTTCGGCTTTCGCCCCGACCGCGCCCGGCAGCTGACCCGCGCGCTGGCCGAGCCGGGGTTCGACGGGTTCGACCGCGGCGGCGCTCCGGCGGTCGAGCGGCTGGCCACCCTGGCCGAGTACCAGGAGGGGTGGCCCTACCCCGTGGCCTTCCCGCCCGCGCGCCCAGAGGTCACTCTTGCCTCGGTGCTCTCCGAGCGGGGGGTCGAGCAGCTGCACGTGGCCGAGACCGAGAAGTACGCCCACGTGACCTACTTCTTCAACGGGGGCGAGGAGGCCGAGCACCCCGGCGAGGAGCGGCGCCTCGTCGACTCGCCGCGCGACGTGCCCACCTACGACCGCAAGCCCGAGATGAGCGCTCGCGAGGCCGCCGCGGCCTTTGTGGAGCGCTGGCGGGAGGGCTCCTTCGGCTTCGGCATCATCAACTTCGCGAACCCCGACATGGTCGGCCACACCGGGGTCATCCCGGCTGCGGTGAAGGCGGTCGAGACCGTGGACGAGTGCCTGGGCCGGGTGGTGGAAGCGGTGCACGAGAAGGGCGGCGCCTGCCTGATCACCGCCGATCACGGCAACGCCGACGAGATGCTGGAGCCCGACGGCAGCCCCGACACCGCCCATTCGCTGAACCCCGTCCCGGTGGTCGTGACCGCGGAGATCGGGGGGCTGCGGCGCAAGGGCGTCCTGGCCGACGTGGCGCCCACCCTCCTGGATCTCATGGGGCAGGAGCAGCCGGAGGAGATGACCGGCGCCTCCCTGCGGACCGAGAAAACTTGACAAGTCAGGACTTAGGTTTCTACACTGTTGATAACACAAAGAAAGGGACGACGGAGGAGGAATCCCAATGGCTCTACTGATGAAGCCCGAGCCCTTCGCCGGCGAGTTCAACCGCCTGTTCAACACGCTGTTCGACGCCTCCCAGGTTCACGGGCAGCGCTGGAGCCCGGCGATGGACCTGGTGGAGGCCGAGGATCACTTCCTGCTCAAGGCCGACCTGCCCGGCCTCGGCGAGGAGGACATCTCGATCGAGATCGAGGACAACACGCTCACCCTGTCGGGCGAGCGCCGGGCTGAGGCCGAGACCACCGAGCGGGGTTGGTACCGCGTGGAGCGCGCGTTCGGCCGCTTCTCGCGCTCGCTGACGCTGCCCGAGGGCGTGGACGCCGAAGGCGTCAGCGCCGCGTTCGACAAGGGTGTGCTCGAGGTCCGCATCCCCAAGCCCGAGGAGCGCAAGCCGCGCCGGGTGCAGATCGGGGTTGGCAACGGCAACAGCACCCCCGCCGACCTGGAGGGCACCGCCGAAGAGCAGTAAGGGGACCCACCCCGGCACACGCGCGCCTAGGCTGCGCGGGTGCCCGGCTTTCGCATCGACGCCCGCGACGGCTGCGCCCGCGCGGGCGTCCTCTCCTTGGCGCACGGGGATGTCCACACGCCGGCCTTCGTCCCGCTGGCCTCCACCGCGACCGTCAAGACCCTCCACGCCGCCGAGGTGGCCGAGCTGGGCTACGAGATGGTGCTGGGAAACACCTTCCACCTGTTCATCCGCCCCGGCGCCGAGCACGTGGGCGAGATGGGCGGGCTGCACGAGTTCATGGGCTGGCGGCGCCCGATCATCACCGACTCCGGGGGCTTCCAGGTCTTCTCGCTGGGCCACGGCTCCGTGGCCGACGAGATCAAGCGCAGTGGCCGCTCGAGGGGTGGGCCCGGAGGGGTCACCCCTCGAGGTGACCAGAGCAGGGTGCTCGACATCGCCGAGGAGGGCGTGACCTTCCGCTCCTACCTCGACGGCGGCGAGCGCTTCATGGGGCCCGAGACCTCGATGGAGGTGCAGGCGCTGCTGGGCTCCGACGCCGCGCTGGCCTTCGACGAGTGCACCCCGGCCCACGTGGACCGCGACTACACCGCCCGGGCCATGCAGCGCACCCACCGCTGGCTCGACCGCTGCGTCGCCTGGCACTCAGAGCACGCGCCGAAGGACCAGCTGCTGTACGGCATCGTGCAGGGCGGGGTCTACGAGGACCTTCGTGCCGAGTCAGCGCAGCGCGTGGCCGCGGCCACTCCTCGAGGCGTGGCGGTGGGCGGGTCGCTGGGTCAGACCAAGGAGGAGATGCAGACCGTGGTGGGCTGGTCGCTGCGCGGCCTGCCCGACGAGGCGCCCCGCCATCTGCTGGGGATCGGCGACGTGGACGACATCCTCAGCGCCGTCGCCGCGGGCATCGACACCTTCGACTGCGCCACTCCCACGCGGCTCGGGCGCCACGGCACGGCGCTCGTCCCCGACCCCTCTAGCCGCTTTCGCCTCGACCTGGCCAAGGGGGCCGCCCGTGGCCTGCGGGCGCCGATCGCCGAGGGCTGTCGGTGCCCCGCCTGCCGTGAGCACACACGGGGATACCTCCACTACCTCATCCGTGCCGAAGAGCTCACCGGCGCGCGCCTGGTGACCCTTCACAACCTGACCTTCATGGCCGAGCTGATGAGCGGGATCCGGGCGGCCGTAGGCGAGGGCCGCCTGGGGGCCTACTCGGAGCGGGTGATGGAGGGCGCCGAGCCCTTCTGAGCGCCGGAGTGCCCCCGTCCGGATGCACTACGGCTCGACGCGGCCGGTGTTGCGCTCGATGAGGTTGCGCACGCCGTCGATCTGATCCTGGACGTCGCCGCGGTTCACGGGCTGAATCGTGGTGGCGCCGCCGGTGGACAAGAGGGCGACCACGACCACGGCCGCGACCGCGAGCACCGCGAGAACGGCCAGGAGCTTCCTCCAGCGGCGCTTGGGCTTGGCCGGCTTCCTGGCGCCCGGGGGGGAGGGGGGAGGAGCAGTGCGCGGCGCCATCGTCGAGGGCGCCTGCGTGCGCCGGGTGCGCATGGCCTGTGTGGCCGAGGTCACGCTGGTCAGCGCGCGTGTGGTGTCGTCGTCGGAGGCCAGCAGGGCGGTGGCGCCGGTGTCCTGACCCTGCAGTCCGGCCTCGAGTGAGCGGGCCAGGTCCAGCGCCGAGGCATAGCGGCTCTCGGGGTCGCGACTCAGGCAGACGCGCACCGCCTCGTCGAGCTCGGGCGGCACATCGGGGCGGTGCATGGTTATGGGCTCCACCTGCTGGTCCTGCTGCTTGAGCGCGAGCTCGGTGAGCGAGGCGTACTCGTGCGGCAGCCGGCCGGCCAGGAACTGATACGCGCACACCCCGAGCGAGTAGATGTCCGACGCCGGGCCCGCCTCCTCGCCTCGGGCCTGCTCGGGGGAGAGGTAGGCGGCCGTGCCCAGCACCGAGCCCACCTGGGTCACCCGCGTCTGCTCGGCCGCCTTTGCGATGCCGAAGTCCGCCAGCTTGGTGGAGCCGGTCTCGTTGGCCATCAGCAGGTTGCCCGGCTTGACGTCGCGATGGACCACGCCGGCGCGATGCGCGTAGTCCAGGCCGTGGCAGGCGTCGGACGCGATGCGCACCGCGTCCTCGATGTCGAGCAGCTTGTGCTCACGCAGGAGGTCGGCGCAGGAGGGCCCCTCCACGTACTCCATGACGATGTAGTGGCGGTGCGAGCCGCCGTCCTCGCCGGAGTCGAAGACCTGCACCACGTTGGGGTGCTGCAGGCGGGCCGCCGCGAGCGCCTCGTTGCGAAAGCGGGTCACGAACGCCTCGTCCTCGGCCAGGTGCTCGGCGAGGAGCTTGATGGCCACCGCGCGCTCGAGCACCGTGTCGGTGGCCAGGAAGACGGTGGACATGCCGCCGGCACCGAGGCGGCGGCCCATGCGGTAGCGCCCGGCCACCTCCTGCGGAGTGCTCATCCGTCCTCCGGGAAGGTCGCCTCCGGGGCAGTGCCTCCGGTGCCGTCTCCCTGGTCGCCGGGCGTCTGGCCCGGCTGCGAGCCGCCGGTGCCCCCGTCGTCATTCCTGCCCTTCTCCGTGCCCTTCTCCTTCCCTTTGTCTTCGTCGCCCTTGTCGGGCTTGGGCGTGGCCTCGGTGGTGGGGGGAGGGGTCGTATCGGTGGTGGGGGGAGGAGGAGTCGTCTCGGTGGGAGTGGGGATCGTGGGGGTCGTCTCGCGCTCTGTCTTTCGGTCCTCGGCCCTCTGGCGGCGCTCGTCGCATTCCTGCTCGGACAGGGTGCGAAGCCTTGCGAAGCTGTCGTCGAGCGCCGAGCGCAGCTCGGGGTCGGTGGCCTCGGGCAGCGTGTCGAGCCTGCGCTGGATGGTGGGCACCGAGTCCTCGAGCACGTCCTCGCAGGCCCCCAGGCTGCCCTGGTCGATGCGGCGCTGCACCGATGCCAGCTCCTGAGTCAGGGCCTGGGCGGTGGAGGTGGGCAGCCCCTCGCCGGGATCCTCGCCTCCGCAGGCGCTCAGGGCCAGGATGAGCAGGCAGAGGCTGACGGTCAAAAGGCGCACTGTCACTGACCTGTATAGAGACGATCGGCCAGGACGGGAGGCAGTCCGGCTTGTTCTATGGCCTTCGCGGCGCGCTCGACGGGGTACTCGACCCGGCGCCAGGTGGCCCTCCAGCAGCCGGTGTCCACGAGCAGCCAAGCTGCGCGCGGATCGCCGTCGCGGGGCTGACCCACCCCGCCGGGGTTAAGCAGCCAGCGCCCCTCGGAAAGGTCCGCGTCCGCTCCCGCCGCTGCCTGGGCGCCCACGCACTCGCCCCGCTCGTCCTCGCGAAACCACAGCGCCACGTGCGAGTGGCCCACGGCCCCCACCCGGCGGCCCATGAGCTCTAGGCATTCCTCCGCCTGCCAGGTCGAGAGCACGTACTCCCAGACCGGGTCCCGCGGGCTCGCGTGGTAGAGGGCAACGGCCGGTCCTTCGTCGCAGGAACGCAGCCCGCGGAGGTACTCGAGCGCCTCAGGGCCGATGTTCTCGCGCGTCCAGGCGGCTGCCGCCGCGGCCGCAGTGGAGAACTCGGAGATGTCGATCTCCCCGGTCACCACGAGGTCGTGGTTGCCCGCCAGGCAGCGGTGGCATACCTCGGCGGCCAGAGCGACACAGTCGTCGGGCTGGGCGCCGTAGCCCACGAGGTCCCCGAGACACCAGACCTCGTCGACGTCGGCTTCGCGCACTTCCGCGACGACGGCCTCGAAGGCCGGCAAATTGCCGTGGACGTCGGAAATGAGCGCCACCCGCGTCGGGGCCTGACCGGAGTCGTCGGATTGGTTACCCCCTGCGGCCGTCCCGGCCGCAGGTACCGATGGGTCTGACGCCATCCTGGCGTCATTTAAGGTTTGGGCGGAATGGGCAGGCATCGCTCGCGGCTGTCGCTGGCGCTCGTGGCCACCGCTGTCGCGGCCGGTCTCGCCACGTTCCTCCTGCGCCCTCGCGGCGGCCTGATCGACCCCGCCGCGGTGGACCCCACAGCCTACTTCAGCCGGGCCGAGCTCCAACGCGCCAACGACTTCCGCGGTCCCCAGCGCCTGATCGGGCTGGCGGGGCTCGGGCTCAGCGGAGCGACGCTCGCGGTGCTCGCGCTGCGGCCCCCTGCGCCCGTGCGCCGGCTGCTGGGACGGGCGGGGGCACGGCCGCTGTTGGGGGCGGCGGCGGTCGGCGCGGGGATCTCCCTCCTGTTGGTGGTCGTCGGGCTTCCGCTCGCTGCGGTGGCTCACCAGCGCTCGGTCGACGTGGGCCTCTCGACCCAGAGCTGGCCCGAGTGGCTGAGCGATGTCGTGCTCTCCGCGGCGGTCGAGCTGCCATTGGCGGCGGCCGGCGGCGTGATCGCCCTCGCGCTCGTCCGCCGCTGTCGCGGGCGCTGGTGGATACCGGGTGCGGGCGCCGTCGTGGTCTTCGGGGTGGCCAGCGTGTTCCTGGTCCCGCTGCTGGTAGAGCCACTGTTCAACAAGTTCGAGCCGTTGCCCCGGGGCGAGCTTCGCTCCGAGGTTCTGCGGCTGGCCGATCGCTCCGGCGTCGACGTCGGCGAGGTCTTCAGGGTCGACGCCAGCCGGCGGACAACGGGGGCAAATGCCTACGTCGGCGGGCTGGGCGCGACCAAGCGGGTCGTGCTCTACGACAATCTGATCGAGGGCTTCTCGCCCGACGAGGTCCGCTCGGTGGTCGCGCACGAGCTGGCCCACGTCAAGCACCGCGACCTGCCCCGCGGGCTGCTGTGGCTGGCCATCGTCGCCCTGCCCGGCGCCCTGGTCGTGCAGCGGCTCGCCGAGCGCCTCACCGGTCCGGCCCGCCGCGACAGCGGCCCCGACGTGCTGCCGGCGGTGGCGCTCTCGCTGGCGCTGGTGTCCTTTGTGGGCGGCTGTGCGAGCAACGTCCTGTCGCGGCGGGTGGAGGCCTCGGCCGATGCCTTCGCGCTGCGGCTGACCGGCGAGCCCGCCGCCTTCATCGCTCTCGAGCGCCGCCTGGCGCTGAGCAACGTGTCTCAGCCCGACCCCCCGGCGCTCACGCAGCTGCTGCTCGCCACCCACCCGACCACGGTCGAGCGGATCGGGGTCGGCGAGGCCTACGCCCGCGGGGACTCAGCTAGATGATCAGCTCCACGACGGCGCGGCCGCGGAGACCGCGTGCGCGGGGGGGTCGATCATCTAGGTCTCGGTCGAGCTGCCCCCGCCGGGGCCCGGAGCTCCCGGGTCGCGCTGGCTGCCGAACTCGGGGAGGTCGCGGATCCCCTCGCGCGTCCTCCACTTGGAGAAGTTGTCCTCCATCGCGTCGATCAGCTCGCGCATGAAGCGCGGCGCGAGGTTCACCCGCGAGACCACCACTCCGGGGACCTCGCCCTCCTCGACCTCGTGGTCGAGGCGGATGAAGGTCAGCGAGAACTCGTAGTCGGAATGGCTGACGTTGGCGAAGTTCGCGTAGACCCCCGCCATCGTCTCGGGGTCGGCGTGTATTGAAAGCTGGCGCTCGGCGTCTTCCTCGGGCATCTGCCTAGTATCGCACCGGCCTAGAATCGCCCACCCGCCATGCGGATACTCGTGCTCGCCGTCGGCCGGCTGCGCCCGCCCTACGTGGACGACGTGCAGCACTACCAGCGCCTGCTGGGGGGCTTGGCGCGGGTTGAGCTGATCGAGGTGCGCGAGGGCGAGCAGGCAGTGCGCCGCATCCCCGAGCGCGCCTACGTCTGCCTGCTCCATCACGAGGGGCGGACGTACGACTCCGTCGCCTTCGCCCGCTTCCTGGAGGAGAGGCGGATGGAGGGGCGCGACCTCTGCTTCGTGATCGGGGGCCCGCGGGGCCTGACCCTCGAGCGCTGCGACGCCCAGCTCTCCCTGGGGCCGATGACGCTGCCCCACCAGCTGGCCCGGGTGGTGTTGCTCGAGCAGCTCCTCCGCGGCCACAAGATCCTGGCCAACGAGCCCTATCACTATTGACTGTGACCGTGGACCCCCTCTCGGACCTCTTCGCCGCCGTGCGCGACGCCGCAGCCCGGGTGCGCGGCTCTGAACTGGGTCAGGCTCCGACCCTCGAGCGCCCCCCGCGTCCCGAGATGGGCGACTACTCGACCAACGCGGCCATGCTCTTGGCCCCGGTGCTCGGCGAGCCGCCGCGCGACATCGCCGAGCGCCTCGGCGACGCCCTGGCCGCCTCGCTGGGGCAAGCCCTGGATCGTGCCGAGGTCGCGGGCCCGGGCTTCTTGAACCTGCACATGGCCGATCGCTGGTACCTGGACTCCCTGGGCACCGCGCTCGAGACGGGGGGCGCGTGGGGCGCCGGCCGTCCCTCCCGGCCCGAGCGCATGCTCGTGGAGTTCGTCAGCGCCAACCCGACCGGACCGATCACCGTGGCCGCCGGCCGTCATGCGGCCTATGGCGATGCCCTGTGCCGCATTCTCGCCTTCGCCGGCCACGCGATCGAGCGCGAGTACTACGTGAACGACCACGGGAGCCAGGTGAGCCTGTTCGGCGAGTCGATCCGGGCGCGGGCGCTGGGCGAGGAGCCTCCCGAAGGCGGCTACCACGGCGCCTACGTCGCCGAGCTGGCGGGAAGGATCCAGGATGCCGGCTCGGTCGGCGCCGAGGAGCTCGCCCGCCGCGGCGTGGCCGCCATGCTGGAGGAGGTCGAAGCCACGCTGCGGCGCTTCCGGGTGCAGGTGGACCGCTTCTTCTCCGAGCGCGCGCTGCACGAGGAGGGGGTGATCGCCCGCAGCCTCGACCTGCTCACCGAGCGCGAGCGGGTCTACTCCCACGAGGGCGCGGTGTGGCTGCGCAGCACCGCCCTGGGCGACGACAAGGACCGCGTGCTCATGCGCTCCAGCGGCGAGCTGACCTACTTCGCCGCGGACATCGCCTACCACGCCGACAAGCTCGCGCGCGGCTACGACCGGGCGATCGACGTGTTGGGGGCCGACCACCACGGCTACGTCGCCCGCATGCGGGCCGCCTGGCAGGCGCTCGGCGGCGACCCCGGCCGTATCGAGTTGCTGATCATGCAGCTGGTCAACCTGATCGAGGGCGGGGAGCGGGTGCAGATGTCAAAGCGCGAGGGCGAGTTCGTGACCCTCGACGACCTCGTGGACGACATCGGGGTGGACGCCGCGCGCTGGTTTCTGCTGCAGCGAAGCCACGAGACCACGCTGGACGTAGACCTCGCGCTGGCCCGCTCGCAGTCTCAGGACAACCCCGTGTACTACGTGCAGTACGCCCACGCCCGCATCGCCAGCATCCTTCGCCGGGCCGGCGAGCGGAAGCTGGACGAGGCGGGCCCTGTCACCGGGGAGCCGTTGCACCCCTCGGCCCGGCTGCTGGTCAAGCGCCTGCTCGAGCTGCCGGGCGAGGTCGAGGAGGCGGCGACGCGCCGGGCGCCGCATCGCCTGACCGTCTACGCGCACGAGACCGCCCAGGACTTCTCGGCCTTCTACCGCGACTGCAAGGTGCTGGACAACCCCAACGAGCGCTTCCGCTTGGCGCTGTGCGTGGAGGCCAAGCGGGTGATCGCTCGCTGCCTGGACCTGCTGGGAGTCGAGGCCCCGGAGGAGATGTAGGGGCGGTCGCGCCGCCCCGCGCCTCAGATGTCCCCGAAGAAGTTGATCCCCAGGCGCTCCATCAGCGCGAGCGCCTCTGAGTTCAGGCGGGTCAGCTCGTTGGTGAAGAGCATCACGCCCATGATCACCAGCACCACGCCGGAGATCACCGTGATCGCCGCGTAGTGGTCGCGGAAGAAGCGAAAGAGACCCGAGACCGAGGAGAAGGCCAGCGCGCTCAGCAGGAAGGGCACGGCCAGGCCCAGGGCGTAGAAGGCCAGCAGCACACCACCCTCGCCTACGGTGGACTCTGTGCCCGCCGCGGTGAGGACCGCGCCCAAGGTGGGGCCCGTGCAGGGCAGCCAGGCCACCGCGAAGGCCAGGCCGGCCACGATCGGGCCACCGGTGGAGGCACGGCCGAGCAGCGCCTGGGGGCGCCAGCCACGATTCAGTCGCGGCAGGAAGAGCGTGGCGATGAACAGCAGCCCGAGCGACACGATCACCACACCGGCGATCCGGCGCAGGAGCGTGCGGTTGTCCTGGAGCAGGTCGCCGAATCCGGTGGCGGTCATGCCCAGCGCGATGAACATGATCGAGAAGGCCAGGCAGAACAGCAGGGCCGGGCCCAGGACCTTGGCGCGGCCCCTGCCCGCCTGAAGATCGGCGAAGGAGACGCCCGAGATGGTGGAGAGGTAGCCCGGCACCAGGGGGAGCACGCAGGGCGAGACGAAGGAGATGAAGCCCACTGCAAACGCGGCGATCACCGTCGTGTCGACGCCGCCGTCCATCAGAGGTCGTAGCGGTCGAGGTCGGCGTCGAGTCGCCCGCCCTCGGGAGGGTGTCCGCTGTCGGCAGCGGCAACCGGGCGGTCACGCCCGCTTCGCCGCCAACGCCGTGCGGCCAGCCCGATGCCCGTGGCTGCGACCAGCAGCGCGATCATGGGCACCAGCCACGCCACGAGGTCGAAGCCCTCGTCCTCGGGGGTGGTGAGAACCCGCGGACCGAACTCGGCCACGAGGCGATCCTTGATCTCGTCCTCCGAGCGGCACGAGTCAGCGAGGCGGCCGATCAACGCGCGTTGACGGTTGGCCTGGGGCGACTCGGTGGCGAGCTCCAGCGGCACGCCGCACTCCAGGCACTGCACCTGGTCCTCGAGCTCGCCGACGCTGGTCTGTGGGCAGGCCGCGGCCACCGCGCCGGCCGGGACCAAGAGCGCGGCTGCGAGCGCCGCCAGCAGCGCCCGCCTCACGACGCGCGCTGGGTCAGGGGGAGCACCTCGGCACGCATGAAGGCCTCGTCCACGGGGCCGCGGCGGACGGCGGCGATCCGCCCGTCGCGCCCGATCACGAACGTCCACGGCTGGCCGGCCACCTCGAAGTCCTTGAGCGTCTTGCCGTCGCCGTCGCGCAGTTGGGGGTAGCGAAGGCCGTAGCCGGCGGCGAAGGCCCTGGCGTCGCTCGTGACGTCGAGCACGTTGACGCCCACCACCGTGCCGCCCGATGGCGAGATGCGAGCGTGCCAGCGCTGCAGCAGCGGCGACTCCTCGCGGCAAGGCTCACACCATGAGGCCCAGAAGTTCAGGACGACGACCTTGCCCCGGTAGTCGGCAAGCGAGCCGCGTCGGGCGCCTGAGAGCAGGGGAAGCGCCAGCGCGGGCGCCGGGCTGCCCTCGCCGAGCTGCGAGGACTCGCCGGCCCGGCGTTCGGCTCCGCCCGCCGCGAGCCCGTAGGCCAGCAGCAAGAACAGTGCCAGCAGACCCACCAGCAGGGCGATCGGGACGGGCGAGACGAGCCTTTTCACCGTACCCCAGAGGGTAGACTCGCCCATCGATCGAGCGTCGGTGCTCGGCCGGCCAATTGGCCGGCCTGCGCTCCGGCGCTGTGCGCGGACGTAGCTCAGTTGGTAGAGCGTCGGCTTCCCAAGCCGAAGGTCGCGGGTTCGACCCCCGTCGTCCGCTTTCACGGCTTCGCACCGTTTCGCCGGTTTTTGGGTCTACGACGGCGTTTGC
>JALZII010000237.1 GCA_030860365.1 Actinomycetota bacterium | reverse complement strand
AAGGTGCAGCGCAAGCTGCGACCCGGCGAACAGCACACGTTCCTTGATTCGATCCCTGGAATGAGCGCAATCCCTCGTGAGGAGCGCAAGGAAGCGTTCGAGGATCTCGAGAACTCAGCGGACTTTCGCGTAGTCCGGACGTATCCGGTGCTCGGCCAGGTGGTGCTCGCCGCTGAGAACTACATGGCTGATGCCCTGGCCGGCACTGAGCTTGTCGATCAGCTGCTCGAGGGGACCGCGGAGCCGGTCCTCGGGCTCGCCGCCACCCGTCGCGAACCTCGCGGCAACGACCTTTCCGAACTCGCTGATCGCGGCCGTCGTCGACTCCATCACCTCATCGTCGCCTGTCTCTCGGATGTGAGGGCGGCCACCCGAGCCCTCGCCCCGGCTCACTCCCGCGGCCTCGCCCAGTACCGGTGCACGAGGTCGCGCGCCTCATCGACGTCCAGAGCTTGGATCTCGTCCGCGCTCATGTGCATCTCTGCGGCCAGAACGGCGACCACCCACGCCTCGTGTTCGACCGGCTGATCCTCCTCCACCTGAGCCGGCCGGTCGACTGGATCTCCGCTCCTCAGCGCCTCCCAGAACTCCTCTCGTGAGACCTCGAGCTGCTCGCGCAGGATGGCCCTGAAGCGCCCAGGAGAAGGACGCTTGTCCCTCGAGTACGAGATGTGTGTCTGCAGGACGCGATCGTCGTCCAGGGTCTTCTCGAAGAAGACGTGGCCCGCCTGCGAGCCCCCGCGCTCGGATGGCGCCAGCCGCCGCCAACCGTCGACCTTCAGGAACTCCTCGACCTCGCCCCACGTCGGAGCGTTGGGGGTCATGCCCCGCTGGGCGGCGCCTCTGGCGTGGGAATGAGCATCGCGCGACGCTCGTCCGGCTCTGCCAGCAGCAGGCGCAGGAGGTACGGCAGATGCTCTGCACGGTCGGTCTGGCGGTAGAAGTCGCAGCGCTCGAAGAACCGCGCGGCATACGCGAGCGCCTGCTCACACAGGTCCTCGACGGCCTCTTCGAAGCTCTCACCTCCTGCGATGAGCCGAAGCTCAGGCTGACGCAGGACGAACTCGCCGTCGGAGACACTCGCCTTGGTCGAGAAGCCGAACCCCTCGAGCAGCGACTCGAGGAGCTCGGCGTCGAGGAGGAGCATCGCCTCCTTGCCGTTGTGACGCTCGATGAGCGTGGGTGCGTGGTCGCGGACGACCTCGGACATGACATCCGACAGCCGTGCCTTGGCTTCCGAGAAGCTGTGCTTACGCAGCGAGGCGAGTTCCACGTTCCGGGGAGGTTAGACCAGATTGACCAGTTTGGTCATCGTGCGTCTCGATCTCGCCCGTTGGTCCACCCGCGCCGACGGGGCGCTCCTGTGCCTACACCTCGCCGGGCCGTGCCACGCGCCACGGCCATTGGTCGTGCTCGGCGTCGAGCCAGCGCTGGGCGTCCGTGCGGCCGAGCTCGATCAGCTCGTCGATGAACTCCCGGTCCAGGAAGAGGTAGCTGTACAGCTCGCCGTGCATCGGGTTGCGCACCACGTGCAGGATGCGCCCCAGCAGCGCCAGGTTGGGATAGCGCAGGATGGCCCGGACGCTCTGGTAGTGGCGTTTGTACACCTCCAGAGCGATCCAGCCGATGCTCAGGCGGTCGGATGGGACGACGAACATGTAGGGGACCTTGCGGCGGGGGCCGTCCTTGGCGGGATCCTCGCCGCGCTCGATTGCCTCGTTGATCTCGCTCAGCGTGGCGACGTCGGCGGCGAGCTGGTCGGCGAGCACGCCCAGCAGCGACGACGCGCCGTCGAAGATGTCGGGCCTGGCCGCCACCGGCAGCTCGTCGGGGACGACCCCGGAGTTCAGGCCGATCACGATCACGCGCTCGGCGCCGAGCTCGAGCGCGGGGTCAAGCGGGGCGTTCAGCCGCGCGCCGCCGTCCCCATACCAGCCGCGCCACGCAGCGGGCTCGGTGACCTCGACGGCGGGGAAGACGACCGGGATCGCCCCCGACGCGTGGACGTGGACGTTGGTGAGCTGGGCCGCCACGTAGTCGATCGCCCGCTCCTCGTTGGCGGGGGGCGTCTCGCCACCTTGATGGAAGACGATGCTGCGACCGGTCTCATACGAGGTGGCGACGACGCCTACGCAGTGCAGCGGCGACGCCTGGTCGCTGAGGTTCTCCGCTATGCGCTCGAACTCGATCACCCGGCTGAGGGTCTTTCGCAGCGGGTCGGTGTCGAGCAGGCTCGGAACCACGCTCACGGGAAGGCTCAGGAAGGTGCCGATGAAGCGGACCAATCTCCGAAGCGAAGACGGCGAGAGCAGCGAGCGCATCGCGTCGCGGTAGCGCAGCGCGCGCCACACCTCCACACCGCCGGCGACCGCCTCGCTGAAAGGCAGATGCGCGTTTGCGGCCAGATAGGCGGCGTTGATGCCGCCGACACTGGTGCCGACGACGATCTCCACCTGCTCGCCACGCTGCTCCAGGACCGGCGCCAGCACCGACAGCACACCCATCTCGTACGCGCCCCGCGCGCCCCCTCCAGCGAGGACGAGCGCGATCCGCCCGCCGACGGGCTCCTCCCCCTGCGAGCGCTCCTGCGTATCAGCGGCGTAATCGTCTGCTGCGATGACGGATCCCTCCTCTCGAGGCGAACGTCTCGAGAATGGTTGGGCGCCACGGTCGGCGGCGCGTCGGGCGAGTCGGGCATCGTAGGCCAACGTGGTGAGACGAGGAGGGCCGGAGGCGTCCTCCCCGCAAGCCCGACCTCCGCCACCGGCTGGACTGGGCGCCGCGTTCCGGTTACGGTCGGCGCGACAACCACCAGGGAGGCCCCCCTTGTCGTCAACCGCTTCGGACTCGGACCTGAAGGCACGCCATCGCTCGATGTGGGCGTCGGGCGACTACCCGAGCATGGTCGAGACGTTCCTGCTCCCGCTGGGCCCGCGGCTCGTCGAGGCGTGCGGGATCGGCCCCGACATGAGCGTGCTGGACGTGGCCGCCGGCACCGGCAACGCCTCGATCCCCGCGGCGCAGGCCGGTGCGCGCGTCACCGCAAGCGACCTGACGCCCGAGCTGCTCGAGGCCGGGCGCAGGCGCGCCGAGGACGAGGGGCTCGAGCTCGACTGGGTCGAGGCCGACGCCGAGGCGCTGCCCTTCGAGGACGGATCGTTCGACGTGGTCATGTCCTCGATCGGCGCGATGTTCGCCCCCCACCACCAGGACGTCGCCGACGAGCTGGTCCGGGTCTGCCGGTCCGGCGGCACGATCGGGATGCTCAACTGGACGCCGGAGGGGATGATCGGCGCGCTGTTTCGCGCCATGGGCCCGTTCGCGCCGGCGCCTCCGCCCGGCGCTCAGCCCCCGCCGCTGTGGGGCGGCGAGGACCACGTGCGCGAGCTGTTCGGCGATCGCGTCGACCTCCACACGCTCGAGCGCGACACGCTGACGATCACGGCCTTCGAGCGCCCGCGCGACTACGGCGAGCACTTCAAGGAGCGCTACGGCCCCACCATCGCCGCCCGCGCCAACGCGAGCCGTGACGGGCGCGACGCGGAGTTCGACCAGGTGCTCGACGGCTTCTGCGACGAGTGGAACCGCGGCGAGCCCGACGACGCCTGCTTCGAGAAGGAGTACCTCGTCGTGGTGGGGACTCGGGCCTGACCGTCGGGCGCCCCGATCAGCGGTGCTGCCGGGCCGCGATCAGGCGTCGGGCAGGGCCCCCTGGTCTGCCGCGCCCGCGAGGCGGTCGAAGATGAGGCCGGTCGCCTCCGCCAGGCGGATCTTGTCGCCGAGATCCACGATCCAGTCCTGGGTCGACCAGTCCTGCGGCAACGAGCTCCTGCCTGCTCTCGAAGTAGCGGTAGAACTGCCCCTTGCCGGCCTCGGCGGCGGCCAGCACGTCGTCGACGCTCGTGGCGTCGATGCCTCTTTCGTGGAAAAGGCGAAGAGCGGCGAGCAGCATCCGCTCGCGCGTCCGGCGTCCTCTCACCGTGGGGGGCTCGGCCACCCTCCCATCTTGGCGCGCCGCGTGTGGCGCGTTAGTCGAGGCTCAGCCGGGGTAGACCGCGCGCATGGCGAGCCCCAGCAGGAGAAAGGCCAAACGATCGTGAAGCTGCTCGAGGTCTACCAGCCGAGTGGTGTCCCCACTCCCACGCGGTGCGCGAGCGCCTGACCGAGCTGGGGGTGGACTTCGTGGCCCGCCAGGTTCCCGCCGACCCCGGTGACCGCTCCGAGCTCGAGCGACCACCGGCTCGCGCGAGATACCGGTGGTCGTGGTGGAGGACGGCGGCGTGATCGCCGGCGAGCACGAGATCCTCGCCTACGTCGAGAAGGGCCACAGCGAGCAGCCCGACGCCTCCGAGCACCGCCGCAAGGACGAGGAGAAGGCCTCGTTCGGCTGATGGAGCTGCGCCGCCGCGCGCAGCCGTGACCATCGCGCCGAACGCCACGTCGGCTGCCAGGTAGAGCGCCACGCCCCGCACAGCCCCACCGCCGCCGCCGGCGTGAGGGGCTCGTCCAGGTCCTCCAGCGTCTTCTTGACCCCTACTGCCAGGAGGACGATGCCGGCCCCAAGCCCGCCGGCCCGCCCAGACCAGCCCTCGCGCAGGGCTGCTTACCTAGACCCGCCATGCCCCACCGCTCCGACCTCCGCAACGTCGCCATCATCGCCCACGTCGACCACGGCAAGACGACGCTCGTCGACGCCATGCTCACCCAGTCCGGGGTCTTTGCCGCCCACGAGCACCACGAGGACCGGGTCATGGACTCAATGGACCAGGAGCGCGAGCGGGGCATCACCATCCTCGCCAAGAACGCCGCGGTCAGGTACGACGCGGTCAAGCTCAACCTGGTCGACACCCCGGGCCACGCCGACTTCGGGGGGGAGGTCGAGCGAGGGCTGACCATGGTCGACGGGGTCATGCTGCTCGTCGACGCCTCCGAGGGGCCCCTGCCGCAAACGAGGTTCGTCCTGCGCAAAGCCCTCGAGGCGAGGCTCCCCGTCGTGCTCGTCGTCAACAAGGTCGACCGCCCCGACGCCCGGATCGGCGAGGTCGTGGACGAGGTCTACCAGCTCTTCCTCGACCTCGACGCCGACGAGGAGCAGATCGAGTTCCCCATCGTCTACACCAACGCCCGGGCCGGCTGGGCGCACATGACCGAGGGCGAGGAGGGCGAGGACCTGAGGCCGCTGTTCGAGCTCCTCCTGAGCCACATCCCCGCGCCCGCCTACCAGGAGGGCCACCCTCTCCAGGCGCGAGTGACGAACCTCGACGCCGACTCCTACGTGGGCCGCCTGGCCCTCTGTCGCGTCCACCAGGGCACCATCCGCAAGGGCGAGAGCGTCGCCTGGTGCCGCCACGACGGCACGATCGCGCCCGTGAGGATCGCGGAGCTCTACGTGACCGACGGGCTCAAGCGAGTCGCCGCCGACGAGGCCGGGCCCGGCGAGATCATCGCCGTGGCCGGCATCCCGGAGATCACCATCGGCGAGACCATCGCCGACGCCGAGGACCCGCAGCCGCTTCCGGTGATCGCCGTCGAGGAGCCCGCCCTCGGCATGACCATCGCCATCAACACCTCTCCCCTGGCCGGCCAGTCGGGCAACCGGCTCACCGCGCGCATGGTTCAGGACCGCCTGGCCGCCGAGCTCGTGGGCAACGTGGCCATCCGCGTTCTCGACACCGAGCGCCCCGACACCTGGGAGGTCCAGGGCCGGGGCGAGCTTCAGCTCGCGGTACTCGTCGAGTCGATGCGCAGGGAGGGCTTCGAGCTCACGGTGGGCAAGCCGCAGGTGGTGACCAAGCTGGTCGACGACAAGCTCCACGAGCCCATCGAGCGCCTGAGCATCGACGTCCCCGAGGACTTCCTCGGCGTGGTCACCCAGATGCTGGCCCTGCGCAAGGGACGCATGGAGAACATGGTCAACCATGGCACCGGCTGGGTGCGGGTGGACTTCCTCGTCCCCACAAGGGGCCTGATCGGCTTCCGGACCGAGTTCCTCACCGAGACCCGCGGCTCGGGCATCATCCACTCGCTCTTCGAGGGCTACGAGCCCTGGCAGGGCGAGATCCGCACCCGCCCCACGGGCTCGCTGGTGGCCGACCGCCGCGGCGAGACCGGCCAGTTCGCCCTGGTCAAGCTCCAGGAGCGCGGGCAGCTGTTCGTGGGGCCCGGCGAGCAGGTCTACGAGGGCATGGTGGTGGGTGAGAACGGCCGCGTCGACGACCTCGACGTGAACGCCGTGCGCGAGAAGCAGCAGACCAACGTGCGCGCCGCCGGCTCGGACAACACTGTGAAGCTCGTGCCCGCCCACAGGCTCTCGCTCGACCAGGCGCTCGAGCACATCCGCGAGGACGAGTGCGTGGAGGTGACGCCGGACGCGGTGCGTCTGCGCAAGGTGGTGCTGGACGCGGGCGAGCGCCAGCGGCGCTCGCGCCAGCGCAAGTACCAGCCGGCCTGAACAGCTCATGCCCTCCGGCAAAGTCGCATTCGTGCTCGGCGGGGGCGGCCACCTGGGCGCCCACGAGGTCGGCATGCTGCGGGCGCTCATCGAGGAGGGAATCACGCCCGACCTCGTGCTCGGGACCTCGATCGGCGCCATCAACGGCGCGGCGGTGGCGGCCGACCCTTCGCTCGAGGCGATCGCCCGCCTGTCGAAGACCTGGACGCAGATCGAGCGCAGCGACGCCTTCGGCGGCTCCATCCTCGGCCGCCTCGGCACCCTGGCCAAGACCCGCACCCACCTGCACGGCGTCGGGGGGCTGAAGCGGCTGCTGGAGGACTCGTCGACCGTCGAGCGCATCGAGGAGATGGCCGTGCCCTTTCAGTGCGTGGCCGCCTGCATCGAGACGGCCTCCGAGCGCTGGTTTCGCGAGGGGTCGCTGGTCGACGCGGTGCTCGCCTCCTGCGCGGTGCCCGGCATCCTTCCGCCGTACCGGATCGGCGAGGAGCACTTCGTCGACGGCGGCGTGGTCAACAGCATCCCGGTTGGACGGGCGGTCCAGCTGGGCGCGCAGACGATCTACGTGCTGCACGTGGGCCGGGTGGACCGCCCGCTCGAGGTGCCGCGCTGGCCCTGGGAGGTCGGCCTGGTGGCCTTTGAGATCGCCCGCCGCCACCGCTTCGTGGGCGACCTCGCCGCCCTGCCCGAGGGCATCGAGGCGCACGTGATGCCCACCGGCCAGACCGATCCGCCGCGGTTCACCGACCTATCGCAGTTTCGCTACCGCGACACGTCGAACATCCCCGGTCACATCGAGCGGGCCTACGAGGCGTCCAGGGAGTACCTGAGAGAGCAAGGCTGATGCCCGTCCCACCCAAGCTGCTTCGCCGGCTGCTGCTCGCGCCGCTGGTTGCGCTGTTCGACCTGGTGCTGCTGCTCATCTCGCCCGTCCTGGCGGTGGTGGCGGCCCTGCTCTCCCCCGTCTTCGGCGGCCTGAGGCCACTGCGGCTGCTGCTGATCGTGCTGGCCGGGGCCGCCTACCACCTGGGCGCCACGCTGGCCTGCCTCGGCCTTTGGGTGGCCAGCGGCTTCGGGCGGCGCATGCAGGCCGAGGACATGCAGCGCGCCCACTACGCGGTGATGCGCTGGTTTGTCGCCGGCATCTACCGAGCGGCCGAACGGCTCGCGCGCGTGCGGGTGGTCTTCCACGAGTCCGAGGCCACGCATGACCTGCTCTCGGGCTCGGGGCGGCCGGTGGTCCTGCTGAGTCGCCACGCCGGGGAGGGAGAGACCCTGTTCGTGATCCACGAGCTGCTGACCCGCCACTCGCGCGGACCGCGGGTGGTGCTCCACGAGCGGTTTCGCCTCGACCCGCTGCTCGACGCGTTGGGCGAGCGGCTGCCCAACCGCTTCGTCGACCCCCGCGGCGGCGACACGGAGGTCGAGATAGCCGCCATGGCGCGGGAGTTGGGCGAGACCGCAGCGCTCGTCATCTTCCCCGAGGGGCGCAACTTCTCGCCCGAGACGCGGCGGCGGGGCATCGAGCGCCTCGAGCGAGCCGGCCACGACAGGCAGGCAGAGTGGGCCCGCGCGATGCAGTACGTGAGCGCGCCGCGCCCCGGCGGAACCCTCGCGGCGATCGAGGCGGCGCCCGACTGCGACGTGGTGATCATGGCCCACGACGGCTTCCCCACGGGCCTGCGGGAGGTGTGGGAGCTGCTGCCCCACCCGCAGACGGTGGACGTGCGGCTGTGGCACGAGCCCGCCAGCGCCGTGCCCAGCGGCCGCGAGGAGCAGATCGACTGGCTGTTTGCCTGGTGGCGAAGGCTCGACGCGTGGGTGGACGAGCGCCAGCGGGCCCGCCACGCCTGACCCGCCCGACTGATCAGCCAGCGGCGCGGCGGAGGGCGGCGTCCATGGCTTCCACCGGCGAGTCGACCACCCTGCCGTGCCCCGGCGCCAGCCGCGCGGGCTCGAGGGCGCGCAGCCGCCGGGCGCTCTCGAGCTCGGTCGGGCGGTGCCAGGTGGCCAGCCCGGGCAGCGGAAAGCGCGGGTTGACGCGCGCCGAGGTCTCGACGCCACGGAGGGTGGAGAAGGCGTCGCCGCAGAGAAGGGTCCGGTCGCGGGTGTCGAAGAGCGCGACGTGGCCCGGCGTGTGGCCCGGGGCGTCGATCACCTCGAGCGAGCCGATGCGGTCCCCGCCGTTGACGGTGCGGCTAGGGGACGTCTTGGCTCCGGGGTAGCTGCCGTGCAGCCTGTCCTGAGGCTCTCCGGGGTCCATCGACTTGTCCTTGGCCAGCAGCCGAGCGTCGCGCTCGGAGATGATGATTTCGGCCGTGGAGACCATCCCCGCGAGGTCGTCCAGCGAGCCGATGTGGTCCCCGTGGGCATGGGTGAGGAGGATGCGGACGAGTCGGCGCACCGGCCCGCTCGGCCTCCCTCACGAGCGTCTTGGCGCTGCCCGGGAGCAGCGTGTCGACGAGCGTGAAGCCGTCGTCCTCGCTCACGAGGTAGGCGTTGACCATGCCGAAGCGGGTGATGCGGGTGAAATTCGCCATGGGGTATCTCTAGCGTGTTGGCGCGTGTTCTCACCCGCCACCCAGGGCAGGAGGGCGCTGACGTCGTGAAGCGAGAGACCGTCCAGCTCCACGGACAGCCGGTCTCCTACTTCAGGGCCGGCGAGGGGCCCCCGATCGTGCTGATCCACGGCATCACGTCCAGCGCTCGCACCTGGCGCGAGGTGATGCCCGGGCTCGCGGAGAGGCACACGGTGATCGCTCTGGACCTGCCCGGTCACGGGCGCTCGGGCAAGCCGCGCGGCGACTACTCGCTGGGCAACTACGCCAGCGGCATCCGCGATCTGCTGGCCGTGCTGGACATTGGCCGCGTGACCGTGGTGGGCCACTCGCTCGGGGGAGGCGTGGCGATGCAGTTCGGCTACCAGTTCCCCAACCGGATCGCCCGCCTGGTGCTCGTCGACAGCGGAGGGTTGGGCAACGAGGTGGCCTTCTACCTGCGCGCGGCGACCCTCCCCGGCGCCGAGTACGTGATCCCCGTCCTGTTCAGCGCGCCGGTCCGCCGCACCGCCCGGGCGGTCGGCCGGGCGCTCGGCTGGCTCGGCGTCAGGTCGAGCGCCAACACGCGCGGCCTGGCGGAGGGGATGGAGTCGCTCGGCGACCGCGACACGCGCCGAGCCTTCGTCCACACCGCCCGCTCGGTCATCGACCCCAGCGGCCAGCGGGTCGATGCGCGCGACAGGCTCTACCTGTCGAAGGGCGTGCCAACGCTGCTCGTGTGGGGCGATCAGGACCGCGTGATCCCCATCGAGCACGGGCAGCAGGCACACGAGATGATGCCTCACAGCCGGTTCGAGGTCGTGCCCGGGGCGGGCCACTTCAGCCATAACGACGATCCCGAGCGCTTCGTCGCCCTCCTCGGCGAGTTCATCGCCGAGACCGAGCCCGCCGACCTCGACGACGAGCGCGTGCGCCACCTGCTGCAGCCCCAGACCGGGAGCGACTGATCCCGGCCGGCAGCCCGAGCGCGCCTAGGGTGCGTCGGGCGTCCCGGCCTGGGTCTCGCTCGGGATCTCCTCGGAGGAGTCGGCCGGGTGGTAGTACGCCATCGCGCCGGTGGCCTCGAGGTCCTCGTCGAGGATCGCCTGGACGTCGAGCGTGATGTCGATCTCCCTGCTCACGACCACGCCTCCGCGTGGCAGATCGTCCTGCCAGGAGACGCCCAAGCTCCCGCCGCCGCAGCCGCCGCCCGCGCCGCAAGGTCGAGGTACGCGGCTGCGGCTGCTGCCTCCCGATCCCGCTGGGCATCCTGACCGGCGCCGCAGTCGCGGTGCAGCTGTGGAGGTCGCGCTGATGTTCGTTTTCTTCTCCGATCGGCTCGGCTGTCTGGGCTCCGCCCTGCTGTCCCTGGGCGTGACCCTTCTGATCCTCGTTGGTCTGCCTGCTCTAGAGCCGCCCCCGGCATGAGCAGGGAGGAGACCTTGATCGTCGATGTCTCCTTCGAGGAGCGCTACTGGTATCCCGACGACGGCGGCGTCGTGTGGCTCGCCGGCTACTCGATCGTGGATCCCGACTCCGGCAGCTTTCTCGCCCGGGATGCCCCGGAGCTGATCGAGCGGGGCCTGCGGGCGCTCGGCGTGGCCGGAGCGGGCCGCCACCACAACGAGGCCCTGCAGTCCGCCGGCGCGGTGCCCGGCCGTGCGCTGCGCCTGCGGCGCGACCCGGACAACCCCCATGACGAAAACGCCATCGCGGTCGACGAGCTCGGCGGCGCGCAGGTGGGCTGGGTGCCTCGGGAGACAGCCGAGGAGCTCGCGCCGCAGCTGGACGCCGGGCAGTCCTGGTCGGCCGTGGTGCTTCGAGAGGCCCGCCCCTCGCCTCGAGAGCCAAGGACCGGGCTGACCATGCTCCTCGGCCCCGCCGAGGCGATCGAGCTACGCGGCCACTGACCCGATCAGGCGTCCGGCAGCTCGATCCGCGAGTGGACCTGCAGCTTCGCCGCCACGGACGCATCGGCGGCGGCCAGGCCCAGCTCCTCGGCGATCAGCTCGTATGAGCGCCGGCGTGCCTCGTGCTCGTAGGTGATGGTGAGGAGGAAGACCTCGTCGACGCCGTACTCCTCGGCGGCCTCCTCGATCCCGGCCCGCACCGTGGCGGGCGAGCCGAGCACGAGGCGGCGGCTGCTCGGGCGCTTGGGGCGGCTCTCGGCGTAGCGCAGCCCCTCCTCGACCGTCGGCACGGCGATCAGGCGGCCCCGCCGCAGCAGGGAGAAGGCCATCCGGTGGCTGGCGGCCAGGCGCTGGGCCTCATCGTCGGTCTCCGCGCAGATGGCCACGATGGCGATGGCCCCCCGCGGCGCGGACTCGCGCTCGGAGCCGGCGAAGCGCCCGCGGTAGTCGTCGACGATCTGCGCCCCCTTGGGGTTGATGAAGTCCGCGAAGCAGTAGGGCAGACCGAGCTCGGCGGCCCAGACCGCGCTCTGGGGCGAGGATCCGAGCAGCCACGGCTCGGGGCGCTGCGGGAGGCCGGGCAGCACGCCGGCCAGGCGTACGAAGGGGTGATCGGCCGGCAGACGGCCGTCCAGGTAGCCGAGCAGCTCGGCCAAGTGCTCGCGGAAGTCGTCGCCCGCGTGCTGGCGGCGATCTGGCTGCAGCGCGAGTGCGGTGATCTGGTCGGTGCCCGGCGCACGGCCGAGCCCGAGATCGATGCGGCCCGGGTGAAGACCGCTCACCATGCTGAACGTCTCGGCTACCTTGAGCGGGCTGTAGTGGGGCAGCATCACGCCGCCGCTGCCCACCCGAATCCGCTCGGTGGCGGCGGCGATTGCTCCGATCAGCACCTCGGGCGAGTAGCAGGCGAGCATCGGCGTTCCGTGGTGCTCGGCCACCCAGTAGCGGTGATAGCCCAGTGAGTCGGTGCGCCGCGCGAGATCGACGGAGTTGTGCAGCGCGTCGGCCGGCTGCATGCCCTGCGAGATGGGTGACTGGTCGAGGACGCTGAGGCGCAGCACGCGCTGCTCAGCGCCGGCGGGCCGCCGGCTCCAGCGCCGGGTTGGACCAACCCGCGTCGGCGGAGTTGACGTTCTGGCGCGGGGAGACGATCTCGTCGATCTTGTCGAGCAGGTCGTCGCTCAGCTGCACCTCGGGTGCGCTGAGCGACATGTCCCAGCGGGACGGCATCATCGATGCGCGGCGGGACTCGGGCGCGTCGTCGTTCGGTACTTGCCCGAGAGCCAACCCATCGCCAGCGGGCTCCAGGGGATGACGCCCATGCCGTGGCGCAGGCAGGTGGGAAGGACGTCGGCCTCGATCCCTCGCGTGAGCAGCGAGTAGGGCGGCTGCTCGGTCACGAAGCGCTCGCGACCGCGCTTCTCGGCGACCCACTGGGCCTCGACGATCTGGCTCGCCGGAAAGGTCGAGGCCAGCGCCTTTCCCACTATCTCCTCGGACTGGCCCCGCGAATAGACGTCGGCGGTGTCGATGAAAGTTGATCCCGGCGTCGAGCGCGCGGTGGATTATCTCGACCGAGCGGTCGTGGTCGGTCTCGCCCCGGGCGCCGAACATCATCGTGCCGAGGCAGAGGGGGCTGACCTTCACACCCGTGTGAGCGAGGGGGCGCAGCTGCACGCGGGCGAGCGTACCGACGCCGGGTCAGCCGGATGAGATCATGGTCGCCCCCACCCCCCGAGCCCGCACCCGACCCAGGAGCGACCCCATGATCAGCAAGCTCGACTTCGTCGCCGTCCCGACGCAGGACCCCGAGCGCGCCCGCGCGTTCTACGTCGAGACGCTCGGCCTGCGCCCCGACCAGAACGCCCAGCACGAGGTATGGCTCGGCGAGACGTGCTTCGGAATCTGGTCGCCTGAGCAACTCGGCATGGAGTTCACCCCACAGAAGAACGCACACCTCGCCCTGCACGTGGACGACGTCGCGGCCACGCGGGCCGAGCTCGAGGCCAAGGGCGTGGAGTTCGCCGGCGAGACCTTCGACACGGGGGTCTGCCACATGGCTCTGTTCACCGACCCCGACGGCAACGACCTCATGCTGCACCACCGCTACGCCCCTTACGAGTAGCAGCGGCGGTCACTTACGCAGCACGAGCCTGTCGGGCTCGGCGGCCACGATGCGCATCGCGCGCCGCGAAGCTCCCTCGTCCTCGATCACGAGCCAGTCGTCATCCTCGATGCGCCAGCTGCCCGAAGCCGCCTGCGGTCGGTCGTCGCGCCCCGGCCGACGCTCGGCGAAGCTCCCGTCGGGGTGCAGCTCGAGCCCCCGGCGTCCTCGCGACGGTGGGAGCTCAGCGGACGCCGGGCGAAAGACCATCTCGTCGCCCGAGTCCTCCTCGTGCGCGTGCAACCAGCGGCCGTGCAGCCGGTCAACAGGGATCGCCATGCAGCGCCCAGCCGCTAGGCCGGCTTGGCGAGCGCCACCCGCTCGGCGGCGAGGGTGGCGTTCATGCGCGTGGCCTGCCCGGGCGTGAACATGAACATCGCCGCGTCGTCTGTGTAGTCCATGTAGTTCGTGAACATGTCGCCGTTCGGGGCGTTGTTGCAGGACACGTGGGGGAACTCCGGCCTGCCGTAGTTCGGCGCCTGGGCGCCCGGGGTGTCGGTGACCTCGTCCGTGCCCGAGCAATCGTCGCTGTCGCCCCAGATGTGGAACAGGTTGAGGTAGTGGCCCACCTCGTGCGTGCATGTCCTGCCCAGGTTGAAGGGCTCGGCTGCACTGCCCACGGTGCCAAACGCGGCGTGACGGATGACCACGCCGTCGGTCTCGGGCGGCCCTCCGGGGAACTGGGCGTAGCCGAGCAGGCCCTCGGCGAGGTTGCAGACCCAGATGTTCAGGTAGCGATCGGTCGGCCATGGCGCCGCGCCGCCGCTGTCGGCGCTCTTGACGGGATCGCCGTCAGGCGGAAACGACTCGCGGTCGGTCTCGGTGCGCACGATGCCGCTCGTCGGGTCGCCCTGCGGATCTTCGGTGACCAGCTCGAACTGGATCTTGGCGTCCGCGACCAGCCCGCTCCAGGCCTCGGGGACGTTCTTGGCGTCTTCGTTCTGCGCCCGGAAGTCCCGGTTGAGGACCTCGAGCTGGCTGGCCACCTGCTCGTCGGAGACGTTCTCTTCCTCGGTGCGGTGAACGACGTGCACCACGGCCGGAATCGTGATCAGCCTGTCGGCCATGCGCGACGCCTCACCCGAGGAGATGCTGCCGGCGATGCGCTGCTTGAGCTGGGCCCGGCGCTCGCGCAGGCCCGGATCGGTCTCGCGAAGTCGCTCGTGCACCCACATCGCCGCACAGATCGGGTGTCGGGGCCTACCTGTGGTCGCCACGGCGCTGCCTCTCTGTCTCGCGGCCGGTCGGATCAGTCGGTCGGGAGGGTGCCGTCGAAGACGACCTCCACGGAATCGCGCACCTTGAGGGCCCCCATCAGCCCCTTGTAGGGCTTGATCCCCCACTCGCTCTGCACGAGCTCCGCGGTCCCGGTCACGTGGCCATCGGCGCCCACGCTGAGCTCGAACGTCGCCGGGCCGCTCTGCCCGTTCATCGTGAGCTCCCCGCTGACCGAAAGGTGCTCGCCGCCGTCGGCGGCCTCGACAGCGCTCGAGCGAAAGCCGATCGGCTTCCCGCCCAGCACCTTGTCGTCGATGTTCTTGACGATCTCCTCGCGGTCCTTGTCGGTGAGCGCCTTGACCCCACCCACGCCCTCGCGGGGATACAGCGACTGAGGATCGGCGCTCAACTCGAGCCGCGACTGGGAGGGGTCCTCACCCACCTCGAGCGTTGCCTGCCACTGCTTGACGTCGAAGATCAGGTCGTGGCCCGCCTTGGCGGCCATCCCCTCGCGGTATGTCTTGACGACCAGGCTCTCGCCGCCCGGTCCGAGCTCGCGGGTGCCAGCGCTGAGGCTCATCGAGCCGATCGTATGCGCCGCCGGGATGCCAGGTCAACCGTGCCGCAGCACCAGCTCAGCGGGTGAGCACCACCGCGTAGTCGGGGCTCGAGTAGAGATCGAAGTCGAAGTCCTCGGACCCGTCCGGGAACACCACCCGCCCCGACCCGAAGCCGGCGAAGCGCCCGAGGGCCAGGACTACCTCCGGGAAGAGGGGATGGTGGTGGGTCGGGTCCACCCAAAACGCCTTGAGCGCGGAGGGAAGGTGGGGGTTCATCGTCTCGAGGATCGCCGTGCCGCCCGGCCGCAGCTTCGCCACGAGCTCCCGCAGCAGCGCGTTGAGGCCCTCGTGGCCGAGGTGCTCGATCAGCTGCGCCGAAAAGGCGGCCGGCACACTCCCGTCCTCGAGCCCGCGGAGGTGCCCGACCGCCTCGGCGCGCTCGACCTCGTGTCCCTTCTCGCGGCTGCGGGCCACCATCGCCTCGTCGAGGTCGACCCCGCGCGCGGGCTGGCCACGGTCACGCAGCAGATCGAGGAACTCGCCCCGGCCGCAGCCGATGTCGAGCACCCAGTCCGCGCCCGCCAGCAGGTCCGCGTACTGCTCCTGACGGCGGCGCACGAGCGCCTCGTCGCCGCGAAAGACGTCCTCGAAGCCGCGGTAGGCCGCGGTGGCGTCGGCCTTCTCCGTGGCCTCGAAGGCGAGGACGGTGCGACCGTTCTCGCGCCGAGCGATCAGAGGGTGATCGGGCGAGGGGCGAACCCGCGCCGCCTCGACGAGGCGGCGGACGTGCGCCGCGCTGTCGCTGTCCAGGCCCAGCTTGTCGAGCCGCTCGGCGATGTCCCGCAGAGCGTCGTAGAGCGCGAGGTTGAGCTCCTCCTGATGGTGGGTGAACGGGCGGATGGCGTGCAGGACGGCCTCTCGCGCCTTGCCCTTCACCCCTCCCACCTCGCGAGCGTCGGCCACCGGGTCGAAGCGCAGCTTCCAGCGCGCCCGCTGCAGCGGGCTGCCGGTCACCTCGGAGGGCGGAGGAGGGGGAGGCGAGGCCCCCGGTGGCGGCCCGGCGGCAAGGGTCTCGAGACGCTCGCGCGCGAGACCTCCCACCCGCTCCGGAGAGAGCTCGGCGAGCACGTCGCGCCGGCCCCGCTCGGCGCGCTCGCGGGCCAGTTCGGGGCTCTCCCAGATCTCGCGCATGAGCTGAGCCGCGTGGTCGAGGTCGGGCTCTGCCCAGATGCCGTCGGGCGGGTAGTTCTCGCCCTCTGGCCCTACCCGCGTGGGCCGGAAACGCGCAAGCCACGAGTTTTCGGGACGCATGAAGTCGACGTTGCCCGAGAAGCCGGTGGCGAGGACCGGGCGCCCCAGCGCCATCGCCTCGGCCAGGCCGAGGCCGAACCCCTCAGCCCGGTGAAGCGACACGAAGCAGTCGCAGGCCGCAACGAGGGCGTCGCGCTCGGCGGACGTCACGTAGCAGTCGACCACGTGGACGTCCGGGTGGCCCTGCGCGGCCGCGCGCACCTCGCGCAGGCGCCCCGGCTTGAGGTCGCCGTTGAAGCTCTTGAGCAGCAGTTGGGGCCCCTCGCCGGGCTCGAACGCTCGCGTGAAGGCCTCGATGAGGCCGAGCGGATTCTTGCGCTGCACGGTGGAGTAGAAATCGAAGAGAAACAGGAAGGTGAACCGATCGGGGAGCCCGAAGTCGGGTGGGGGGCCCGGCGGATCGGGCTCGGTGACGGTGAGCGGGACCTTGACTACCGGAACCTCCCCCGACGCCGCGCCGAGCACGTCCACCACGTAGTCGGAGTAGGTCCAGATCTCGTCGACAGCCGAAAACGACCAGCCCCAGTCCGGCGGGATCTCGTCCACCTCCCAGGCCCACACGCCGATCGTGTGCCTGCCGGCAAAGAACTCCGCGCCCACGTCCGCGTAGAAGCGCGGCAGCTCGGGCGCGTTGACACAGACCAGGTTGAACTGCACCTCGCTGTCCAGCGTGAGGTCCTCGAACTCGGTGCGCTTGACGTGCTTGCGTTGGGCCTCGGGAAGCGGCACCTCGATGGTGGTGGTGCGCACGGGCACCCCGGCGGCGCGCAGCGCGCCGACGTACCGCCGCGCCGCCTCGCCCAGCCCGAGGCCGCTGCGCAGGAAGCCCGCGACGTCGACGCCGATGGGCGCTGGGCCTCCCGCGCTCACTGCTCCACCCGCCGCTTGATCTCGGTGAGCTCCGCAGCGAGCGATGCCTGCGCGACCGCGATGCCCTCCACCCGCTCGTCGAGCGTGCGCAGCAGGCGAACGAGCTCCTCGTCCACCAGCCGCTGGTGCGTGGCCTGCGAACGGCCGAGGCGGACGAGCGCGCGTTGCAGGGGGACCCGCAGCCTGCGCAGGCGTGCGTCGGGCGCCGGCTCGAGCGGACGGCTCCGTAGGCGCCTCATGGCCTCGGTGGTGTCGAGACTGCTCATCGTCCCGTTGCGCGCTACCGGCATCCCGGCCCCCCGTGC
>JALZII010000200.1 GCA_030860365.1 Actinomycetota bacterium | reverse complement strand
GGCCTGGCCTGAGCGCGGTGGGACCCCTGGGCGGGGCTGGGCGGTCGCCCCGGGCAGGTTCGTGCGGACGTGCGAAGCCCCCGGTGGGATTCGCTCGGGGGCGCGCCCGGCCCACTCGCGCAGCCGGCGCACGTCGCGCGCCTGCGAGAAGTAGAGCGCGGACAGCACCGCGAGCCCCACCACCGCGGCCAGTCCGGCGTAGGCGCCGATCTCCTGAAGGATCTCCATGCCGGAAGTCGCCGAACCTTAGAGGCCCGGGCGGCTGGGGGCGCCCACGATCAGGCTGCGCTCGGCCGAGAGCTCGGTGACGGCGCCCGCCAGGCCCGCCGCATCACCGCCGTAGACGAGCGCCTCGATGCGCAGGAAGGCCGACTCCACCCACTCGGGGTCCGGAGCTGGGCGCAGCGCGGAGACGATCTTCTCCGCCGGCGTGGGCTGCGGGCGCTCGCCGGGGTTGAACAGCTCTTCGTGAAGCTTCTCCCCGGGCCGCTGGCCGATCACCTCCACGGCGATGTCCTCGTCGGGCTCGAGGCCGGCCAGGCGAATCATGTTGCGGGCGAGGTCGGCGATCTTCACCGGGTCGCCCATCTCCAGGACGAAGACCTCGCCGCCGGCGGCGAGCTCGCCCGAGCGGATGATCAGCTGCACCGCCTCCGGGATGGTCATGAAGTAACGGGTCATCTTCTCGTCGGTCACCGTGACCGGGCCGCCCGCTGCGATCTGGCGGCGGAAGATCGGCACCACCGACCCCGAGGAGCCGAGGACGTTGCCGAAGCGCACTGCGGCGTAGCTGGTCGAGCGGTAGCGGTGCTGGGCGGCCTCGACCGCCCACTCGGCCAGCGCCTTGGAGGCGCCCATCACCGTTGCGGGAGACACGGCCTTGTCGGTTGAGACCAGCACGAAGCGCTCGACGCCGGCCTCACCCGCCGCGGCGGCGACGATGCGAGTGGCGACGGCGTTGTTGCGCACGGCCTCGACGGGGTTCTCCTCCATGAGGCCCACGTGCTTGTAGGCCGCGGCGTGGAAGACCACCGACGGCCGGTGCTCCTCGAAGAGCTCGGCCATGCGCGTGGCGTCCTTCACGTCGGCCAGCACGGGCACCGCCCGGCCGAAGTGGCGCTCCTCCTCGAGCTCGCGGGCTATCTCGAACAGCGCGTTCTCGCCGTTCTCGAGCAACACCAGCCTGCTGGGAGAGACCCGGGCGATCTGACGGCAGAGCTCGGAGCCGATGGAGCCCCCCGCGCCGGTGACCAGCACCGTGTGGTTTCGCAGGTAGGCGCCCACGCGGTCGATCTCCACGCGCACCGGCTCGCGGCCGAGCACGTCCTCCACCTTGAGCTCGCGGACCTGGCGGACGAGGACGCCCCCGGACAGCAGCTCGAACGTGGTCGGCAGGGTGCGCACGGGGATGTTGCGCGAGCGGCACGCGGTCACCACCTTCTGGCGCAGCATGCCCGGCGCCGACGGGATCGCGATCACCACCTCGCTCGGCTGGGTGTCGTCCAGCACGCGGGGCAGGTCGTCCGTGGAGCCGAGCACCTCGAAGCCGGCGATCCGCATGCCGCGCTTGCGCGGATCGTCGTCTATGAAGCCGACCGGGGCGGTGGAGAGCCCGGGGTTGCGCCGAAGCTCGAGGGCCACCTGCTGGCCGCCGTTGCCCGCGCCCACGATCAGCACCTCGCGGTCGGCGGACTGCACCAGCGGCCCACGGGGGCGCTCCACCAACGCGCGCACCAGGAAGCGCGCGCTCACGGCGAACGCGAGTGTGAGCAGGAAGTCGAGCGCCATCACCCCTCGGGGCGGGCTGGTGTCGCCGGGTGACAGGAGGAACAGCGCAGCGATCAGCACGAAGCTCGAGACCACCACGGCCTTGACCAGCGACTCGAAGTCGCGCTGGTCCACGAAGCGCCAGAGCTTCGAGTAGAGGCCGAACAGCGCGAAGACCGCCAGCTTCATCACCACCACGAAGGCGAAGGTGTCGGTGAGCAGGTCCTCGTAGCGGTTGGGCACGCCCGCGTCGAAGCGCAGGGCGTAGGCCAGGTAGTAGGCGAGGGCGATCAGGCAGGCGTCGACGGCCACCTGGCCGAGGCGGCGTGCCTTCACGGAGGAGACGAGTGAGCTCATCGGTTCGCCGACAGCAGCATGCTGACAAGTTCGCGGGGGTCGCGCCGGACGCGCTCCGGCCCCTCTTTCGACCGCTGCACGTCGGTCACCTGCGCCGGGTCTTCCAGCCGGCGCAGACGCCCTTCACGCAGCAGGCCCTCGTCCACGGCACCCAGGCGACCTTCGAACGTGGTGAACACCGGGGTGCCGAGCGCCACCGCTTCACGGTTCATGGTACCGCCGGCGGAGACGACGAGATCGGCGAAGGCGACGAGGCTCGGCGCGTCCACCGCACGCTCGGGGACGATGAAGCCGCCGTCGGCCGTCAACTGCTCGCGCTGCTGGGGCGTTCGCGGGAGCACCACGGCCTGGGTTCCCCGCAGGCGGTCGAGCACCTGGCCGAAGAGGCTGTTCTCGAACCGGTGGTAGAGGGCGAGGGCGGGCGGCGTGCGCACCACGTACAGCGGCTCGCGGTCGTCCAGGTCGAGCTCGGTGAGCACGGCGCGGTCGGGCTCGAAGTCGGCCAGGTAGTACTCCTCCTTCAGGCCGGCGTAGCGGCGCAGCTTGCCCGTGGCTCCGTAGCGCGCGAGGCGCTCGGGCGGTATCGCCTCGGGCACCACCACCGCCCGCGCCAGCCGGCAGTTGACCTGGTGCTGGACCGTCGCCCACTCATAGTCGAAGGCCGTGGCGCTGGGAATGCGCAACAGCGCCGCAGCCACCATCACATCGTTGGAGGCGTGCCCCATCGCCACGTCGAAGCGCCGCGGCCGCGCCCAGCGCGCCAGGGCGCCACTGCGCCGCAGCAGGTTGCGCGCCCTGCCGCTCCCGCCGTGGCGGCCGATCGGCGTGTGGTCGACCCCCAGCCGCTCGCAGAGCTCGAGCGTCTGCGCGAAGTCGCGCGCGGTGACCTCCACCTCATGCCCGTCCTCGCGCATCGCGGCGATCAGCGGCCGCATGATCAGCACGTGGGGGGAGTTGGTCAGGTCGACCCAGACACGCACGCCTCGACCACCTCGCCCACGGCCTCGCGTGAGAGGCCGGTGCCCATGGGGAGCGCCAGGTTGGTGGCCGCCAGCTCCTCCGTGGCCGGCAGGTCGCCGCCCGCCCCGAAGCGCTCCATCGCGGGCTGGCGGTGGACGGGCACCCGGTAGTAGCCGCGCGCGCCCACGCCGCGGCCCTTCAGCCTGGCCGCCAGCTCGCCGGCGCGGGCACTGCGGGTGGCGTAGAGGTGATACGCGTGCCCGGCCCCGTCGACTGGACGGGGCAGGCTGACGTGCTCGGCCAGGCCTTGGCGCTCGTACTCGGCCGCCGTCGCCCGGCGGGCATCGGTCCAGCCGTCGAGCTCGGGCAGCAGGACGCGCAGCGCCGCGGCCTGCAGCTCGTCCAAGCGCGAGTTGTAGCCGACCTCCTCGAAGGTCACCTTGTCGCGCGAGCCATGGAAGCGAAGCATCCGCGCATGCTCGGCCACCTCGTCGCTGTCGGTCGTGATTGCGCCACCGTCGCCCAGGCAGGGCAGGTTCTTCGAGGGAAAGAAGGAGAAGGTGGCGGCATCCCCGAGTGCCCCGGCCTTACCGTCGCCCAATGTGGCGCCGGCCGCCTGGGCGGCGTCCTCGAGCACCGGCAGGCCCAGCTCGCGCAGCTCGGGCACCGGCGCGACGTTTCCGAACAGGTGGACCGGGACGATTGCCTTGGTGTTGGGCGTGAGCGCTGCGTGCACCGTCTCGGCGGTCACGCACGCGGTCTCGAGGTCGACGTCGCAGAAGACCGGCACCGCCCCCACGTCGACCGCCGCCTCCGCCGTCGAGTAGAAGGTGAGCGACGGCATCACCACCTCGTCGCCGGGCCGCACCCCCAGCGACCGCAGGCCGATGGCCAGGGCGTCGGTCCCGTTGGCGACCCCCACGCAGTGGCGGACGCCGAGATAGCCGGCGAACTCGGCCTCGAAGGCGGCCACCTCGGGACCCAAGATGAAGCTGCCGCTCTCGACCACGCGCGCGAGGGCGTGGTTGAGCCGCTCGCGGTAGGGCTCGAGCGAGCTGGCGAAGAGCGGGACGGCCATGGCAGCCAGCTACCCTAATCCGCTTGTTGATCGCCTCTCTCACCGACCCGATCGTCGACGTGGCGGTGGACGTGGTGGACGCGCTGGGCCTGCCGGGGGTGTTCATCCTGATGCTCCTGGAGTCGGCCTGCATCCCCGTGCCCTCCGAGGCCACGATGCTGTTCGCCGGCTTCAACGTCTCCGAGGGGCAGTACAGCCTGTTCATGGCCGTCGCGGTCGGGTCGGTGGCGAACCTCGTCGGATCGTGGGTGGCCTACTGGGTGGGGCGCGCGGGACGCGTGGACCTGCTCGAGAAGCACGGCAGGAAGCTGCACATCAAGAAGAGCCACCTCGAGCTGGCCGACCGCTGGTTCGAGCGTCACGGCGACGCCACGGTCTTCTTCACGCGCATGCTGCCCATCATCCGCACCTTCATCTCGCTGCCCGCCGGGGTCGCCAGGATGCCCTTCTGGCGCTTCAGCGTGCTCACCCTGGCCGGGTGCATCCCCTGGGTGCTGCTGCTCACCGTCATCGGCCAGCAGGCGGGCGAGCGCTGGGAGAGCTGGAAGGACAACCTCCACTACGTGGACTATGCGGTGGCAGCCCTCATCGTGATCGGGGTCGTCTACCTGATCGTCCGCAGCCGGCGCCGGGGCGGGCCCACGCCCGAGCCCGAGAGCGCCTGAGCCCCTCCAGCGCCCATGGCCGAGCCGACCTACCCGGGAGCGGACGCGGGCGTGGCGGCACTGGTGGACGTGCTGCGGCGGATCGATCCCGGTCGGCCCTCACGCGCGGTGATGGGCTCGGGGCACTACGCGAACGTGCTCCGCCTGGACGAGCGGCGCGGCCTGGCGCTCTCCACCGACGGCGTGGGGACGAAGCTGATCGTGGCGCACCAGCTGGGCCGCTTCGACACGGTGGGCATCGACTGCGTCGCCATGAACGTCAACGACGTGGTGTGCGTCGGCGCGGAGCCGATCGCCCTGCTCGACTACATCGCCGTCGAGGAGGCCGACCCGAGCGTGCTCGGGGCCGTGGCCGAGGGGCTGCGCCGAGGAGCCGAGGACGCCGGAGTGGAGATCCCCGGGGGCGAGCTGGCGGTGGTCCCGGAGATGGTCCGGGGCTTGGACCTGGTGGGGGCGTGCATCGGCATCGTCGAGCTCTCGGAGATCGTGACCGGCTCGGAGATCCAGCCGGGCGATGCCCTGATCGGGCTGCCCGCCTCCGGCGTGCACTCCAACGGGCTGACGCTGGCACGCGGTGCCCTCCCGGATCTGGGCGAGCGCCCGCCCGAGCTGGGCGAAGCCTCGGTGGGCGAGACGCTGCTCGAGCCCACGGTCATCTACGTGCGGGCGGTTCTGGGGCTGCTGCGATCGGGCGTCGAGGCGCGTGGGCTCGCGCACATCACGGGCGACGGGCTGCTCAACCTGTTGCGCCTCGAAGCCGATGTGGGCTACCGGGTCTCCGACCCGCTGCCGCGGTCGCCGGTGTTCGACCTGATCGCCGCGCGGGGCTCGGTCTCCGAGGCCGAGATGCACGAGGTGTTCAACCTGGGCTGCGGCTTTGTCTGCGTCGTGCCGCCGACGGGAGCGGCTGAGGCGCTGGCCATGCTGGCCGAGCTCCACCCGGGCGCCGCGGTGATCGGTGAGGCCACCGACCGAGCCGGGGTGGTCGAGGTGGCCGGCCTCAGCGGGCGGCTCGGGGCAGGGTTTTCTGGCTCCTGACCGCGGCGGCCGCTACGCCGGCTCCCACAGCCAGCCGGTGAGCACCCGCTGCGGCCGCGCCCGCCACTCCGAGGCCAGCCGCCACAGCTCGGCTCGAGCGCGGGGGCCCGGCAGGTCGCAGACCGCCTCGACCTCCGGCTCGGCCATGCGCCCGAAGCGCCGCAGGGCGGTCAGCACGTCCGGCGGAGGGTCGCCGCTCACGACCGCGCCGGCCTCGAGGGCCGCCGCGCGCCAGGCCTCGTAAGGCGCCGGCCCCCGTATCCAGCCCTCGCCGCCGAACCGCACCGAGGGCAGCGGGGCCTCGGCGGCGCGCACCTCCTCGAGGTCCTTGCCGAAGGCCTCCACGATCGCGTTCGAGCCGAGGTCGATGCGAAAGCGCCCGGCGTCCAGCCCGGCCCCACGGGCCTCCTCGACGAGCGCCTCGACGGTGTCGAGCTTGCGGCGAAAGCAGAAGAGCCCCTCCTGCAGCGCCCGCAGGCAGCGCGCGGCGGCCGCCGGGCCCTGCTCGGCAGCGGCCTTCACCGCCATGCAGGCCGGGTAGCTGGCACCGATCGGACCTTCGGTCCACAGCCGGGGGTCAAGGGGCATGCCCGAGCGGTCAGCGGCCTCGAGCCACTCCGAGAAGAGCTCGGCATGCCGTCCCTCGAAGCTGCGGGCGAGGCCGCCCATCACCAAGGTGAACCGCAGGTCCTCGCCGAAGTCCACGGCCAGCCGGCGCAGCTGCGATTGCGCCGTCCACGAGGCCACACAGGCGGGATCGGTGTAGAGGCGGGCGTCAACGACCATGCGAGTGCGCAAAATAGTCACGGAGCGCAGACCGGGCGTTGGCCGGCTGAGCACCGCGACTCGACAACATGAGACAGGCGTGATCGGCACAGAGATCAGCGGGCGCTTCCGCATCGAGGAGAAGATCGGCTCCGGGGGGATGTCGACGGTCTACCTCGCCTTCGACCCCACCCTCGAGCGCTGGGTGGCGATCAAGCTCATGCACCGCGACATCTCGAGCGATCCCGACCAGCTCGAGCGCTTCCGTCGCGAGGCGCGCACGGTGGCCCGGCTGAACCATCCCCACGTGGTCACGGTGATCGACGCCGGCGAGGACGAGGGCAATCCCTTCATCGTCTTCGAGTACGTCGAGGGCGAGACGCTCAAGGACCGCATCAAGCGCCTGGGGCGCCTGCCGGTGGCCGAGGCGGTCGCCTACGGGATCGAGGTCGCCCGCGCGCTGTCGGCCGCCCACGCGCAGCGGTTGGTGCACCGCGACGTCAAGCCGCAGAACGTGCTGATCGACCGTGAGGGACGGGGGAAGGTCACCGACTTCGGCATCGCCCGCTCGCTCGAGGCCCACGGCCTCACTGCCACGGGCCGAGTGCTCGGGACCACCGACTACGTCTCCCCCGAGCAGGCTCTCGGCCACCAGGTCGGCGAGCAGTCCGACCTCTACTCGCTGGGGGTGGTGCTCTACGAGATGCTGACCGGCGAGGTCCCCTTCCAGGCCGAGTCGCAGGTGGCGGTGGCGATGAAGCACGTGCAGGAGCCGATGCCCGACGTCCAGCGCCGCCGCCCGGAGGTCTCCTCCGCGCTGGCTCGGGTGCTCGAGCGCTCCACGGCAAAGGAGATCGCCAACCGCTACGCGTCCGCCGACGAGATGGTCCGCGACCTCGAGGAGGTGCTGGCCATCGAGGCCGCCCGCGCCGGGGAGACCTCGGGCGAGGCCACTGCGGTGCTGCAGAGCCTCAAAGGCGACACCGCGGACTTCGTCCCCGGCCGGCTGCGCCATGGGCGCTGGCGCGTGGTGTTCACGACCGCCGTGCTGGTGGGGGTGGTCGGGGGCCTGGCCGCCTTCTTCGTCATCCGCGCCGAGAAGGGCCCGGGCGACGCCGTCACCCCCGCCGCCCCCGGCCTCGAGCGGGTGGACCTGGCGGCCGGGGCGGTAGAGGACTACGACCCCGAGGGTGACGGCAAGGAGTCCGAGGACCAGCTGCAGAACGCCATCGACGGCAACCGGACCACCGTGTGGGACACCGAGAGCTACGAGAACGGCTTCGCCGGGCTCAAGAACGGCGTGGGCCTCTACGTGGACGCGGGATCGCCGATCGCCGCCCGCCAGCTGGGGGTCGTGACCTCCACGCCGGGATACCAGGCCGAGGTGTTCGCGGCCGCCGGGTCCAAGCCGCCCCGCGACATCGGCGGCTGGACGAAGATCAGCGCCCGCACGGAGGTGATGGAGAACCAGCGCATCGGCCTCGACACCGCCGGCAAGGACTTCCGCTACTACCTCCTGTGGGTGGTCGAGCTGCCGCCGGGCAAGAAGGCCGACGTGCGAGAGCTGGACCTCCGCCGGTGACGTAAGAGCGAACGGTGCTCGCCCCGATCGACGATCGGGCTGCGCTCCTCCGCTAGACGTAAGAGCGAGCGGGCGGGCGGGCGCTAGTGGCGCAGGGCGCGCTCTGACCGAAACCGCTCCACGGCCAGCTCCAGCAGGCGATCCAGCAGCTCGGCGTACGGCACCCCGCTGGCCTCGAACAGCCGCGCGTACACGCTGGTCTGGGTGAAGCCGGGCAGGGTGTTCAGCTCGTTGAGCAGGACGCGGCCGCCGGGCTCCACGAAGAAGTCGGCGCGGGCCAGGCCCGCGCAGCCGATCCGGGCGAAGGACTCGACCGCCAGCTCGCGCACCCGGGCGCGGTCCTCGGGGGAGATCCGCGCCGGCACCACCAGCTCCATGCCGCCCGGGCGGTACTTGGCCGCGTAGTCGTACCAGTCGGCGTCGATGGCGATCTCCCCGGGCTCGCTCGCCTCGGGGCGACCGTTGCCGAGCACCGAGCACTCGACCTCGAGGCCTCCAGAGAAGGCTTCGACGATCACCAGCGAGTCGTGGGCGAAGGCCTCGTCGAGGGCAGGGCCGAGCTCCTCGGCGCTGGACACCTTGGCGATGCCCACCGAGGAGCCGAGCCGCGCGGGCTTGACGAACACCGGCAGGCCGAGCTCGGTCGCGGCCGAGCGGTCCTCTCCTCCGCGCAGTGCCGCGTAGTCCACCTGCGGCAGGCCGGCCTGGGCCATCACCTCCTTGAACAGCACCTTGTCCATCGCCAGCGCAGAGGCCGCGACGCCGGCGCCCACGTAGGGCAGGTCGAGCAGCTCCAGCAGGCCCTGCATCGTGCCGTCCTCGCCGAACGGGCCGTGCAGGACGGGAAAGGCGACGTCGGCGCCGAGCAGCCCCCCGCCGGGGTCCAGCGCCAGGGCCGAGCCCTCGAAGGAGAAGCGGCCCTCGCGGCCGATCAGGACCTCGAGTGGCTCGTGGCCTCCCTCGGCCAGGCCCTCGCGCACCGCCGCGGCCGAGGCGAGCGAGACGTCGTGCTCACTCGAGCGACCGCCGCCCAGGACGGCGACCTTCACGGACTGGGGTCGGGGGGTGGATCGGGGGGCGGGTCCGGCCCGTCCTCGGGGTCCTCGAACTTGCCCACCACGATGGTCACCGAGCTCCCGGGGCTCACGTCGCGGCCCGCACCCGGGCGCTGGGCGAGCACCTTGCCGTCCTCGCTCTCGTCGTCGGTGGTCCGCTCGCTGCGCGACACCGACAGCCCCGCGCCGCGCAGCTGTGCCGCGGCGTCGGCGGCCGAGAGGCCCGTCACGCTCGGCACCGAGACCCGCTCCTCCTCCGCGGGCGGAGCATTCGAGCCCCCCGGTCCCTTCGAGACCGTGATCGTCACGCCGGCACCGCGCTCCACCGAGCTGCCCGCCGACGGCGTCTGCGCTATGACCTCGTCCTTGGGCTGCTCTGACTGCTCGCTGCGCACGGTCACCTCGAACCCACCCGCCCCGAGCCGCGACTCCGCGGACTCGCGCAGCAGGCCGATGACCCCCGGCACCTGGACCTTCGCGGGCCCTGAGCTGACGAAGAGGCGGATGCGCGTGCCGCGCTCGACCGGGGTGCCATCCGCGGGCGCCGTGCGGATGGCGAACCCCTGCCGCACGGTGTTCGAGGGCTCGCGGTCCACGTTGACCTTCAGCTCCACGCGGTTGAGCTCCTTGACCGCTCGCTCCTGGGGCAGGTTCTCCACCGAGGGCACGCGGGTGTCGCCCGGCCCGTTTGAGACCTCGAGCGTGATCGTGCCGTTCTCCTCGGCTTCTCGTCCCGGGTCGGGGTCCTGGTCGAGCACGCGGTCACGCTCGGCCAGGCTGCGAGAGCGCTCCACCTTCACCTTCTCGAAGCCGGCGCGCTCGAGGATCTCCCGGGCCTGCTCGAGCTGCCGGCCCTCCACCTTGGGCACGTCGACCATCTTCGGCCGGGTGACCGCATAGGCCAGCACGGCGACCATGGCCAAGAGAAGCAGGGCCAGCACCACCCACGGCCAGCGTTTGCGCCTGCGCGCCGGCTCCTGGGCGTCGGGGTCGCCGTCGGGCGGCAGCGCGGCCACGGCGGCCCAGGCGCCGGTGCTCTGGCCGTTGGAGCCGCCGTCCAGCATGTGCGCCCGCGCAGCCTCCAGCGCCCCGGCGAAGTCCTCCGCGCTCTGCCAGCGTGCCGCCGGGTCCTTGGCCAGGGCAGCCATGACCACCGACTCGAGCGCGGGATCGATGTCCGGGCGCAGGGTGGACAGCGGGGCGGGCGGCTCGTTGAGGTGCTTGAGCGCGATCGACACCGCGCTGTCGCCGTCGAAGGGCAGGCGCCCGCCGAGCATCTCGTAGAGCATCACCCCGATCGAGTACAGGTCCGAGGCGGCGGTGACCGCGTGCCCCTGGGCCTGCTCGGGGGAGAGGTACTGCGCAGTGCCCATGATCGAGCCGGTCTCGGTCATCTCCGAGGCGCCCGCGCGCGCTATCCCGAAGTCGGTCACCTTCGCGTGGTCGGCCTCGTCGACGATCACGTTGTGGGGCTTGAAGTCGCGGTGGATCACCCCGTGACGATGGGCGAAGCCGGCGGCCTGCAGCACCTGAACGCCGAAGTCGGTCGCTCGCTCTTGGCTGAGCGGCGCCTCCTGGGTGATCACGTCCTTGAGCGTGCGCCCGGTGAGGCGCTCCATCGCGATGTAGTAGGTGCCCTCGTGGTCCCCGCGGTCGAAGATCCCGACCACGTTGGGGTGCGACAGCGACGCCGCCGACTTTGCCTCGCGGCGGAAGCGCTCCACGAACTCGGCGTCCTGGGCGAAGCGCCGGTGCAGGACCTTCAGCGCGATCTGACGGCCGAGGTGTGTGTCCTCGGCGCTGTAGACGTCGGCCATCCCGCCCGAGCCGATGCGCCCGACGATCTTGTAGCGGCCATCGACGACCGTGTCGGCCGAAACCTCCATCAGCCGCCCGCCCCGCTACCCAGCAGGCGCTGCAGCACCCGCTTGGCCAGTGGCGCCGCCGTCTGGCCGCCGGTGGCCCCCGACGGCTGGTCCTCGAGCGTGATCGCGATGGCGATCTTCGGGCGGTCGGTGGGCGCGAAGGCGATGAACCACGGCTGGTTGGCCTGGGCGTTCTGAACTTCGGCGGTGCCCGTCTTGCCGGCCACCTCGACACCGCTCAGCGCCGCGGCGGTGCCGGTCCCCTCCTTGACCACGTTCTTCATCATCTGCCCGAGCTGGTCGGCTGCGCGCTGGGACATCACGCGTGCCTGCAGGTCGGGCTCCGCCCGGTTGCTCACCCGCCCGTCCTTGGCCACGACGCGCTCGACGAGCGTGGGGCGCATGAGCCGGCCGCGATTGCCCACGGTGCCCGCCACCATCGCCATCTGCAGCGGGGTGACGAGGATCTGGCCCTCGCCGCCGCCTTGCCCGATCGCCACGCGCCCCACGTCGAAGCCGGTCTTGGCGGTGAGCAACTGGCCTTTGTCACCTCTGACCCCCGAAGCGATCATCTGGTCGCCGGGGTAGTCGAGCGGCGGGTCCTGGTTGAACCCGAAGCGGTCCATGTAGCGGATCAGCGTGCGCCGCCCGACGCTCTCCCCCAGCCGGGCGAACACCGTGTTGACGGAGTTGGTCAACGCCTCGGTGAAGGACACCGGGCCGAAGTTCTGGCCGCCGAAGTTCGTGAGCGGCACGCCGCTGATGGTCTGCGGCGAGGAGCCGTCAAAGGTCTGGTCGGGCGTCGCCTTGCCGGTGTCCAGCGCCGCCGCGGCGGTCACCACCTTGAAGGTCGAGCCCGGCGGGTAGAGCTCCTGCGTGGCACGGTTGTTGAGCGGCTTGCCGTCGTTGTCGGCGTTCAGCGCCCTGAAGCGCGTGGGCACCTGGTTGGGATCGTAGGTCGGCGTGCTGGCCATCACGCGGACCCGCCCCGTCTGGGGCTCGAGCGCCACGATGGCCCCCTTCTTGCCTCCGAGCGCGTTCAGCGCCTCGCGCTGGGCGGCGGGATCGAGCGTGGTCACCAGGTCGCTGCCCTCGCGCGCCTGGCTTCGGATCTGCGAGAAGATCGACTGGAACTCGTTCTCCTCGCCGGCCAGAGGACGGTTCTCGGACTGCTCGAGCCCACGCCTGCCGTTGCGCAGGAACGAGTAGCCCACCGCGTGGCCGAACAGCGGCCCGTCGGGATAGGTGCGCACGAAGGTGCGCAGGTTCCGCGCCCGCGGTGTGTCCTCCCGGGGACCGCGCGCGACGTTCTTAGCGAGCACCGTGCGCCCGTCGCGGGCGTAGATCACGCCCCGGGGGATGGTCTGCTCCTCGATCAGCGCGCGCCGGTTGGAGGGCTCTTCCTCGAGGCCCTCGGCCTCGAGGACCGACCACCGGGTGGTGAAGACCAGCAGCAGGGTGAACAGGACGACGAACAGCCCGAACAGCTTGAAGATCTGCCTGTTCACCTAGACGAGCCCCCCGCGCCGCCCGCGGTCTCGCCGGGCGCCGTCGGAGACGATCAACAACAGGGCGAGGAGCACCATGTTCGCGATGATCGAGCTGCCTCCGTAGGAGACGAACGGGAGGGTCACGCCGGTGAGCGGGATGACCCGCGTGACCCCGCCGACGATGACGAAGACCTGCAGCGCGAACACCGCGGTCAGGCCCGCTGCCAGCAGCTTCGAGAAGTCATCGGGCGCCTGCAGCGCGGTCTTGAAGCCCCGCACCGCGAACAGCAGGTAGGCAAGCAGCAGCGCGCCTGCTCCGAACAGGCCGATCTCGTTGACCACCACGGCATAGATGAGGTCTGTCTCGGCGGCCGGCAGCAGCTTGCCCCCGCCGGGCAGCTCGAGCAGCGCCTGCCCGAAGCCCTGCCCGAACAGCCCTCCGTCGGCTTGGGCGAACAGGGACTGGGCGATCTGGAAGCTCTCGTCGTCGACCAGCTTCGGATTGAAGGTGTCCAGCCAGGTGTCGACCCGGTCCTGCACGTGACCCACGTTGTTGGCGAAGAAGGTGGAGCCCGCGAGGAACATGGTCGCCCCCACCCCGACCAACGACAGCCGCCCGGTGGCGACGTAGAGAAGCGCGAGGAAGCCGCCGAAGAACATCAGCGAGCTGCCCAGGTCCCTGATGAAGATCAGCATGATCATCGCGAGGCCCCAGATCAACAGCAGCGGCCCGAAGTGCTTGAGCGAGGGCCGGTCCTGGAGCACCGCGGCCGCCGACGCCGCGAACAGGGTGAGCAGCACCGTGACGGCGATGCCGAGGTCCAGAGCGAACCACGCCACCAGCGCGGCGAGCGCGGCGGCCGCCCACGGCAGCCACCAGACCTGGTTGCGAACGGGGCGCAGCAGCACGTCCGCCGTATCGCGCAGGTAGCTCGCGAGGAAGACGATGATCGCGAGCTTCGCGAACTCCGCGGGCTGAAAGGACAGCGGGCCGAGGCCGATGGCGAGGTAGGCGCCGTTGACCCGCTCGCCGACGCCCGGCACGCGCGGGAGGAGCAGCAGGGCGATCCCCGCCGCGGCGATCGTGTACCGGTAGCGCTCCAGCACGTGGATGTCGCGCAGGAACAGCACGGTGAGCACCAGCAGCGCGAGGCCGAGCACGAACACGGCCGCCTGACCGCCCGCCTTGGCGGCGTCGATGCGGTAGATCATCACCAGGCCGAAGGCGGCAAGCAGCACCGCGAGCGGATACAGGTAGGGATCGGCATCGGGCAGGCGGGCCCGGATGAACAGGTGCCCGAACACGCAGAGCCCGAGGAAGATCGCCCCGTAGGTCACCGTCAGGTTGCTCGCGTCGTCGGTGCGGGTGATGAGGACGGCCAGGAAGCCGGCGCTCACCAGCGCGGTCACGGGGATCAGCGCGAACAGCTCGCGAAGGCGCGGCGAGAAGGTCATCCGAAGCCCTCGATGCGCCCGCGCTCGAGCTCGCGTATCAGGTCGCTGGCGTCGTCGCGACCACGCCACTCGTGGTCGAGAACCCGCTGGCGCCGCCGCGTGGGGATGGCTCGGGCGGGGACCCCGCTGGCGTACTCCCGGGTGAAGAGATCCACGCCGAAGGGCAGCTCGTAGGGGAGCCCCCGGTACATCGTCACCAGGCCGCCGTCGTCGGTTCCCAGAAAGTAGATCTGACGGCTGCCCAGATAGAGGCCGCCCAGGATCGCGCCCACCACGAGCAGGGTCACCAGGCCGCCGAGCGCCCGACGGGCACGCCAGCGGGAGCGCCTTGGC
>JALZII010000183.1 GCA_030860365.1 Actinomycetota bacterium | reverse complement strand
GCGCCAGCGCGCGGGCGAGAGCCACGCGCTGGCGCTCGCCTCCCGACAGCTCCCGTGGCGGGGCCTCGGCCCTGTCGCTCAGCCCGAAGCGCTCGAGCAGCTCGTGGGCGCGGCGGCGGCGCTCGGCTCGACCCCCCGAGATGCCGAATGCGACGTTGCGCCAGGCACTCAGGTGCCCGAACAGGGCGTAGTCCTGGAACACGTAGCCGCAGTGGCGGGCCTCGGGGGGAAGATCGATCCCCCGCCGCGTGTCGAGCCACAGCTCGCCGCGACAGGCCGCCCGTCCCTGCGAGGGACGCAGCAGGCCGGCGGCCACGCGCAGGACGCTCGTCTTTCCCGCCCCCGACGGGCCGGCCAGCGCCAGGCAGCCTCCGGGCCGGACCTCGAGATCGACGCTCAGCTCGAGGGCCCCGAGCCGAGTCTCGAACGCGAGGCTAAGCACCTGCGAGCGGCGACGAACGGCCCACCAGCTTCACCATCGCGAGCAGGGCGGCAGAGACGATCACCAGCACCGCCGCGAGGGCGAGAGCAGCATCGAAGTCTGTGGCGAAGCGGGCGTAGATGGCCAGCGGGACGGTTTGCGTGATCCCCTGGAACGAGCCGGCGAAGATCAATGTCGCGCCGAACTCACCGAGCGCGCGGCCGAGGGCCAGCGCCGTCCCGGCAGCCAGGCCGGGCAGGGCGGCGGGGACTGCCACCCGCGCGAACGCCCCGGCCTCAGAGGCGCCAAGGGTGCGAGCCGCCTCCAGCCACGAGCGGTCGAGGGCGCCGAAGGCGGCCTGGGCCTGGCGGAGGTAGAACGGCGAGGCCACGAAGGTGAGCGCCACGACCACGCCGGCGGTCTGCAGCGCGAGGCTGTCCCCGGTGACCGGGCCGAGGATGCCGCCCGGGCCCACCGAGGCGAGCAGGGCGATCCCCGCGACGGCGGGCGGCAGCACCAGCGGGAGCTCGACCAGCGTCACAACCAGCGCCCGGCCGGGGAAGCTGCGCGTGGCCAGCAGGTACGCCGCAGGTGTGCCGACCAGCAGGATCAAGGCCAATGCCGCGGCGGTGGTCCTCAGGCTGAGCAGCAGCGCGTCGCGCGCCTCGGGTTGGGCGAGGCTCTCCACGAGCGCGCCCGGGCTGGTGTCGAGGAAGACCGCGAGGAGCGGCAGGCCGAGGAAGGCCACCACGACCGCGAGGGTGAGCGAGAGCAGCGCGGCAAACCAGCCGCCCCGGCGCGCCCGCGGGACGGCTCCCGCACAGCGGCGCATCACGGCGGAGGCCCGAGCCCGGCGTCGCGCAGCGCGCGTCGGCCCCGCCCGCTCAGCAGGCTGCGCACGAACGCTCGCGCCGCTGCCAGCTGCTCGGCCCCCCGGACCACGGCGACGCCGTAGGAGACCTTCGGCCGAAGCTCGGTCGGCAGGTCGACGGCCCGCAGGCGGCGCCCCGAGGCCTCGACGTCGCTGCGGTAGACGAAGCCGGCGTCGACCGCCCCCTGCGCAATCTTGCCCACCACGCCCTTCACATCGGGCTCCTCAGAGCCCACGTTGGCCTGGATCGTTCTCGAGCGAGCCTCGCCGAGGCGGGACAGCACCTCGCGGGTGTACTCGCCCACCGGCACCGACTCCGAGCCGACGGCCAGCTTGACGCCGTTTCGCTCCAGGTCGGTCAGCGAGCTGACCTCCGCGCCCTCGGCGGGCACGGCCAGCACCAGCTCGTTGGTGGCGAAGACCATCGGCCTCTCCACCAGGCGTTCGCCGGCCAGTGCCTCGGGGAGCTTGGTGTCTGCCGACGCGAACACGTCGGGGGTGACCCCCTGACGTATCTGGGCCGCGAGCTCGTCCGAGCCGGCGAACGAGAAGCGCAGGTCCGCCGCCGGGTAATCGCGCTTGAGCGCGCCGAACGCCCCGCTGAGCGAGGCCGCGGCGGAGACCGTGAGGCGCGGGCGCCCCTCACTCCCCTCCTCCCCTTCGCCACAGCTGGCGAAGGCCAGCGCCAGCGCCGCAAGCGCGGCGACAGCCACTCGCCTCACGGGCGGTCGACCATGACCGAGGTGGCCTTGACCGTGGCCACGGCGGGCACTCCCTCCGCCAGCCCGAGCTCCTCGACCGCATCGCGGGTCACGGCCGCCGTGATCCGATGCGGCCCGGCCTCGATCTCCACGATCGCCATCACGCCGTCCACCTCGACCGACCGCACCACGCCGGGAAAGCGGTTGCGGGCCGAGAGCGAGTCGCCGGCCTCGTGTCTCGCGGGGCGGCCGACCAAACGCTCGATCTCCCCGGCGGGAACCCTCCGCCGGTTGGCTTCGTCGCGTGCGGTGCGCAGCTTGCCCGCGCGTTCCCACCGGCGCAGCGTGTCGGCGCTGACGCCGAGCGCCCGCGCGGCGTCACCTAGAAGGAGGCCCTCGCCCACTTGCCTAAGCATTGCATAGGTACGGTCTTCGGCGGTTAGGATCGCGGGCGATGAGCGGGGGCGAGGTGGTCGAGCGGCACCGCAGCCTCGGGCGCCCGTTCGACGCCGCAGGCATCCGCAGCTTCGTCCGCGAAGAGGGCGCTGGTGAGCCGGTCGTCTGCATGCACGGCGTTCCCGTCTCCTGCTTCCTGTATCGCAAGCTGCTGCCCGAGCTGGGAGCCCGCAGGCTGCGTGGCCTGGCCTTCGACCTGCCGGGACTGGGCTTCGCCGACCGTCGGCCGGCCATCGACTACACGTGGACCGGCCTGGGACGCTTCGCCCACGCCGCGGTGGACTCCCTCGGCCTGGACCGCTTCCACCTCGTCGTGCACGACGTCGGCGGGCCCGTCGGCTTCGAGCTGGCCGCCGCGGCGCCCGAGCGCGTGCTCTCGCTGACCGTGCTCAACACGCTGGTAGAGGTCGACACCTTCAAGCGACCGTGGTCGATGGAGCCGTTCGCCCTGCGCGGCGTGCGGTTCGCGTGGCTTCGGAGCCTGACGCGCCCGAGCTGGCGCGCGCTCTTTCACCTGCAGGGGATCAAGAACCACCGCGCGGTGCCGGGCGCGGAGATAGACGCTCACCTCGAGCTGCTTCGCCGCGAGGATGGCGGGCGCTCGTTCCTGCGGATCATGCGCGGCTTCGAGCGGACGCGCGAGAAGCGCGAGCTCTACGCCTCGGCGCTGCGCGGCCCATATCCGGTGCAGGTGGTGTGGGGCAGGTTCGACCCCGCGCTGAAGCTCTCTGTGCAGGGCGAGCAGGCCCGCCGCGCCGCAGGCCTGGACGAGATCCACACCGTGCCGGCCAAGCACTTCCTGCCCGAGGACCAGGCGCCGGCGATCGCCGAGCGGGTGGCGGCGCTGGCGGCGGGCGCTACCCGCGGCTGAGCTTCACGAACTTCCTCCCGTGGCGGCTGACCCGATCTCTTCCCCGGCGGCGGCCCGTTCCAGGTAGTAGCCGAAGTGGTTGCGGAACTGGTGGGCGCCCACTTCGGTGATGTTCTGCCCGTCTTCGGAGGGAGTGGAGCTGAGGGGACTCGAACCCCTGACCTTTCGGCTGCCAGCCGAACGCTCTTCCAGCTGAGCTACAGCCCCAGCGAAGTCATAGTCGGAGGCTAGGTTAATCGACGCCCGCTGCCCGTTGAGGGGCGGTTCGAGATGCAACTGAACCGTACGCCGATCGGCGACGAGCGAGCTGGGCAGCAGGAAGCAGCGGTCCAGATCCGCACAGTAGGCGGCGAGTAGGTCGATTTCGTGCTCACGATAGGTGCTGAGGACGTACCCCTGGGGTGTGTAGCGGTTGCCGCCGACCCTGACGTACACCACGCGGCCATGCGGGTCGAGTGACGCCCACTTGCACTGGACCCGCAGCAGCTTGTCCCCGATCTCGAAGCCAAGGTCGAAGCGACCGTGCTCGACGACGGGACGGAGCACAGGAAGCCCCAGAGGCGTCGCCTCAAAGGCGATGGCCGTCTCGGCGATCGCTCCCTTGCGGTTGCTGTTCATAACGAACACATGTTCGCATAACGATCGGACGGATCATCCGCCGAAGTCCGCGCTCTGCGGGTTCGCCGCGAAGGCCTCAAGCGCCGCTCGGCCCCGCCCCAGTACGGGCTCGCCGTGGGCGAACAGGAGGTGGTCGAAGTCGAGCTTGAGAAGGTCCTCGATCCGTTCCAGCGTCTCCCTCTTCACCCTCTCCGGCTCGTCCATCAAGAAGTCCGGCACGAACGCCAGCTCGCCGTCCCAGACGATGACCGCGTCGGCGAAGGCGAGCAGTCCCTCACCGCCGGCGCGGATGTGCAGCACGGTGTCGTCGGGGGCGATCGCTCCCATCGGGTGGGCAATCACGCCCGCAGCAACCTCGTCGCCCACCGCGTAGGCCCCTACCTCCGGGTCTCCGTCGCCGAACTCGCCCATCCCCGCTTCGGGCGCGGAGGATCGGCAGCGCTCCGAACTCCTCCACGAACGCTGCCGCGTCGCGCAGGTGGTGGCGGTTCGTGAGCACCACGCTATCCGGGGCGGGGTCGAATGCGGGCACCCCCTCGGGTGGCACCATCGGGTCCAGCACAACGCGCGCATCGGCCAGCCAGTGCGAGTGCACCTGCTGCTCGATGCGCGGATGCAGCGCCGTCCAGTGCCAAACGCCGGGTAGGACCTCGTTCATCCCGCCGACCGCGCCGGAACCTCGCCCCAAAGCTGCTCGAGGCGGTAGTACTCGCGCGCCTCCGGGGTGAAGACGTGCACCACGCAGTCCAGGTAGTCGAGCAGGATCCAACGGGCCTCGCGCTCGCCCTCGGCCCGGCAGGGAAGCAGGCCGTCGTCCTTCAGTCCCTGGTAGATCGCGTCGCGGATCGCGCGGGCCTGGCGCTCGGTGTTGCCCGAGCAGATCACGAACCAGTCGGTGTAGGAGACCACTGCGCGGACGTCGAGGACGCGCACGTCGATCGCCTTGCGGTCGGCGGCAAGGCCCGCTATCCGCTCGGCCAGAGCCCCCGAGCCCAAGGTCGCGGCGCTCACCGGGCTCCCGCCGGTGCGCGGAGCCCGTACAGCCCGCGGACGGCCATCCCCTCCAGGACCGGGTCAGGCACGAGGTGGCGCAGCGGGCGTCCGGCGCGAGCCCGCTCGCGCACGAGCGTCGAGGACACGTCGAGACGGGGCATGTCGAAGAACTCGACCGCCTCCGCGCCGGCCAGACCCGAGATCCGAGCGCGCACGCGGGCGGCCTCGTACCCTGCCCGCTCGACCACCGCCACCCTCGCGAGCGAGAGCACGGTCTCGGGCTCGTGCCAGCTGGGCAGCGCCGCGGCCTGGTCGCCGCCCAGCAACACCACCAACTCCTCCTCCGGCGCCCGCTCTCGCCACGCCTTCAGGGTGGCTGACGTATAGGACGGACCGGCTCGCTCCAGCTCGATTCGCGAGACCTCGAGCCCTTCCCCCTCACGAGCAGCGAGGTTGCACAGCTCGGCCCGAGCCTCGGCGCCCGGGTCCTCTCGGAGGGTTCGGTGCGGCGCCTCGCCCATGGGGACCAGCACGACACGGTCCAGCTCCAGCTGCGCCCGCGCCTCCTGCGCGCACACGAGATGCGCGACGTGGGGCGGGTTGAACGCCCCGCCGAGCAGCCCGACCCTCACGCGGAGACCACTAAGGGCGTACCTGCCCCGAGCCCTCGATCACGTACTTGTAGGTGGTGAGCTCGCGCAGCCCGATGGGGCCCCGGGCGTGGAGCTTCTGCGTGGAGTTGCCGATCTCCGCCCCCATTCCGAACAGCCCGCCGTCGGTGAAGCGGGTGGAGGCGTTCACGTACACGCAGGCCGCGTCCACCCCGGCCGTGAAGGCGCGCGCGGCGTCGATCGAGCCGGTCAGGATCGCCTCGGAGTGACCGCTGCCGTAGCGGTTGACGTGCTCGATCGCCTCCTCGACGGAGTCGACCACCCCGACGGCGCAGATCAGCGCCAGGTACTCGGTGGCCCAATCCTCCTCGCCGGCCAGCCCCAGGGTGTCGGCCATCGGCCCGGCCAGCGAGCGCGCTCGGGCGTCCACGCGCAACTCGACGCCCGACTCGCGCAGGGCGCTGAGGGCGCGCGGGAGGAGCTCCGCGGCGGCATCGGCGTGCACCAGGAGCGTCTCCATCGCGTTGCACACCCCGGGCCGCTGCACCTTGGCGTTGAGCGCGATGGCGACGGCGTCGTCTAGATCGGCGCTCGCGTCCACGAAGACGTGGCAGTTGCCCGACGCCGCGTACATCACGGGCACGGTGGCGTGCTCGGTCAGTGCCGTCTTCAGCCCCTCTCCTCCGCGCGGGATAATGAGGTCGATCATTCCCTCCTGCGTGGCGATCTGGCGCAGCTCGTCGCGGTCTCCTCCGGCCACGAGCGAGACAGCAGCCTCGGGGACGTCCGCCGCCGCCAGCGCCCCGCGGGCTACGGAGACCAGCACGGCGTTCGAGTGGGCGGCCATCGAAGAGCCCCGCAGCACGATGGCGTTCCCCGACTTCAGGCACAGCGCCGAGCAGTCGATCGTCACGTTGGGCCGCGCCTCGTAGACCACCGCCACCACGCCGATCGGCACGCGCACACGGCGCAGGTCCAGGCCCTCGGGCAGGCGGTGGCCGTCGATGGTCTCGCCCACCGGGTCGGCAAGCGCGCGGATCTGCAGCACGTCCGCGGCGATGCCGTCGAGACGCTGCTCGGTGAGCGTCAGCCGGTCGATCAGCGACGGGGACAGCCCAGCCTCCGCGCCGGCTTCCAGATCGCGCGCATTGGCCTCGAGGATCTCGTCGCAGCGGTCGCGCAGCGAGAGCGCCAAGGCCTCCAGCGCGACGTCCTTGGCCCTCGTGTCGAGGCGCGCCAGCGCCGACGAAGCCGCCCGCGCCTGTGCGCAGACCTCGGCTACCGACTGGACGGTGGCGGCCATGCGGAGAGGGTACCGGCCGCTCCCCGTTGCTCTGCGAACGCAGCGCTGCCGGCCCAGCGCCTCGAACGTCTGCGGTCAGAGCGCAGCCCGATCGCCGATCGGGCGAGCACCGCTCCGCCATCGTTCACGGCTGGAAGACCATCTTCACCGCCCCGTCCTCCTTGTCCTGGAACGTCTTGTAGGCCTGCGAGGCCTGGGTGAGCGGCACCTTGTGCGTGGCGAAGTTGTCCACCCCCAACGGATCTCCGTCCATGAGCAGCGGCATGAGGTCGTCCACCCAAGCCTTGACGTTCGCCTGCCCCATCCGCAACTGGATCTGCTTGTCGAACAGCGTGAGCATCGGCATCGGGTCCGCCTGGCCGCCGTAGACGCCGCTCAGCGAGATCGTGCCGCCGCGGCGAACGATGTCGATCGCCGAGTAGATCGCGCTCATGCGGTCGATGCCGGCCTTCTGCATGACCATCTGGGCCGCGGAGTCCGGCAGCAGGCCGACGAGCTGCTGGGCGAGCTTGCCGACGGGAGCCCCGTGGGCCTCCATGCCGACCGCGTCGATCACGGAGTCGCTCCCGCGGCCGTCGGTCATCCCGCGGATCACGTCGCCCAGGTTGTCCTCGTGCTCTTTCAGGTTCACGACCTCCACCCCGTTCGCCCGCGCTCGCTCGAGGCGCTCCGCGACCAGGTCCACGCCGATCACCCGCTTGCCCTGGTGCATCGCTATGCGGGCAGACATGTCGCCGATCGGACCGAGCCCCAGAACCGTGACGCTCCCGCCATCGGGCACCCCCGCGTACCGCACGGCCTGCCACGAGGTGGGCAGCACATCCGAGAGGAACAGGAAGCGATCGTCGGGCGGTCCCTCGGGCACCTTGATCGGAAGGCTGTTGCCGAAGGGAACACGCAGGAACTCGGCCTGACCGCCGGGCACCTGACCGTAGAGCTTGGTGTAGCCGAAGAACGCGGCGCCGGTTCCGTACTCGCGCACCTGGCTGGTCTCGCACTGGGAGTTGAGCCCCTGCTCGCACATCCAGCACTCCTGACACGAGACGTTGAAGGGGATCACCACCCGGTCGCCGGTCTTGAGCTCGGTGACCTCGGAGCCGACCTCCTCGATCAGCCCCATCGGCTCGTGGCCCAGGATGTCGCCTTCGCTCAGGTACGGGCCGAGGACGTTGTACAGGTGAAGGTCGGAGCCGCAGAGGCCGGAGGAGGTGATGCGGACGATGACGTCGGTCGGCTGCTGGATCACGGGGTCGGGCACCTCGTCGACCCTCACGTCCTGCTTTCCGTGCCATACCACTGCCTTCACCGACGCCACCTCCGAGGTTCGATCACGAGGGCCGCCGTACCCCGAGCCCGGGGAGGCGAAACGGCTACTCCAGGACGAAGTAGTCCCGGTGGACGGCTTCGTCGACCGCGCGGGGCATCAGCTCCTGCACCTCGGCGGTCTTCATCCCCCTGATGCGCCTCAGCTCGGGCGCGGAGTAGTTGACGATCCCCTTGCCGATCGCGCGGCCGCCGCCGCGGACCTCCACCGCGTCGCCGGCCTGGAACTCGCCCTCGACCTTCACCACGCCCACGGGCAGCAGGCTGGTGCCGCGCTCGCGCAGCGCGCGCTCGGCCCCGTCGTCCACGGCCAGCACCCCTCGGCTGGGCTTGGCGTACTTCAGCCACAGCTTGAAGCTCGAGACGCGTCGTCCCCGCTGCGGATGGAACCGCGTGCCCGAGTGCTCTCCGCGCAGCGCCGTCGCCACCGCCTCGCGATCGACGCCCGACCCCACCTGAGCGGGGATGCCGGCGGCGGTGGCCATCTCCGCCGCCACCACCTTCGAGCGCATCCCCCCCGATCCCAGAGGGGAGGAGGGAATCCCGATCTGCATGCCCTCGAGCTCGGAGAACGACCGGACCTCGGACACCAGCTGCGCGCCGGGCTCGAGCCGGGGATCGGCCGTGTGCAGGCCCGCGGTGTCGGTGAGCAGGACCAGCAGGTCGGCGCCGAGGAGCACGGCCACCTGAGCGGCGAGCAGGTCGTTGTCCCCGAAGGAGATCTCGTCGGTGGTGGTCGTGTCGTTCTCGTTGATCACCGGCACCACGCTCCAGGCGAGCAGCCGCATGAGCGTGTGCCGAGCGTTGAGGTAGTGCGTGCGGGCGGAGAGGTCGAAGAACGTGAGCAGCACCTGGGCGCTCTGCACGCCCCGGGCGCGCAGCAGGTCGTCGTAGGCGCGATAGAGGTGGCCCTGTCCCACCGCCGAGGCGGCCTGCAGCTCGTCCATCGCCGAAGGACGCATCGGGAGGCGCATCTCGCGCATCCCGCGGGCTATGGCGCCGGAGGTGACCAGCACGATCGACTCGCCCTCCCGGTGCCGAGCGGCGACCTCGTCGCACACAGGCCCCAGCACCTCCTCGCGGACGGCGCCCACGGCGTCGGCGACGATGCTCGAGCCCAGCTTGACGACGATCCTGGCCACTCGGAGACCCTATGCGCAGGCGCTCCGACTCAGCGGGTCACCCAAGCGGCGCGCCGGGATCGAGCTCGAAGACGGTCCCGCCGATCTCCACGTCGTCGCCCGGCTCGAAGCCGGCGGCGTGCAGCGCCTTGATCACGCCGATGTCGCGCAGGCGGTCCTCCAGGTAGCGCAGGGCCTCCTCGTTGCCCAGGTCGTGTCGGGCCAGCAGACGCTCCACGCCGTTCCCCTCGACGCGGTACGCCCGCTCGCCGGTGCGCTCGACGCGAAAGCCCTCGTCGGCGCCCGGGCGGTAGACGCGGTGCCCGGCCTCGACCGTTGTCTGCGAAGGCGCCCCGACCTCCTGCGGCGGCACACCGGCCAGCAGCGCCGCGCGCAGGTCGCCGAGACCGCGCCCGTTGGCGGCGGAGGTCGCGATCACCTCGCCCCCGGTGCGAGCCCGCCACTCCCGCGCGGCGGCGGAGACCGCGTCCTCGGTCACCAGGTCCGCCTTGGAGAGCGCCAGCAGCCTGGGCAGCGTAGCCAGGCCGCCGCCGTGCTCGTGCAGCTCGGCCTCGACGGTCGCGTGGTTGGCCACCGGATCGGAGCCGTCGGCGGGAGCGAGGTCCACCACGTGCACCAGCAGGCGGCAGCGCTCCACGTGGGCCAGGAACTCGTGCCCGAGCCCTGCCCCGGCGCCGGCGCCCTCGATCAGCCCGGGGATGTCGGCCAGGACCAGCTGGCGGTCCTCGGCTTCGATGGTTCCCAGCACCGGCTCGAGCGTGGTGAAAGGGTAGTCGGCCACCCGCGGAGCGGCCCGGGTCATGCGGGCCAGCAGCGACGACTTGCCGGCGTTGGGCAGCCCCACCAACCCGGCGTCGGCCATCAGCTTCAGCCGCAGCTCGAGCCAGCCCTCCTCGCCGGCCAGGCCGCGCTCGGCGAAGCGCGGCGCCTGGCGGGTGGACCCCGCGAAGCGCTTGTTGCCCTTCCCCCCCGGACCTCCCCGTGCCACCGTGGCCCGCTGCCCGGGCTGGGTCAGATCCCAGTGGGCTTCGCGCTCCGGATCCTCGGCCACCGTCCCCGGCGGAACCGACACCTCGAGCACCGCCGCGTTGGCGCCGTGGCGCTGCGATCCCTCGCCGTGGCCACCACGCTTGGCCCGGAAGTGCGCGCCGCGTCGAAAGGCGCCCAGATCACGTCGCGACGCGTCACAGACGAGCACGACATCGCCCCCACGCCCGCCGTCGCCTCCGTCGGGCCCACCCTTGGG
>JALZII010000173.1 GCA_030860365.1 Actinomycetota bacterium | reverse complement strand
GTTCCATCTCGGCCCGGCGTCCGGGAGCCTCGGCGTCGGGCACCAGGGCGCACACCAGCTCGTCGTCGAGCGGCGCCACCAGCGAGCCGATCGGCAGCCGGCGGGCCACCGGCTGCTCGGACACGTCGGTCCAGACCAGGGCGGCCAGGCTCGCCGGTGGCTCCCAGCCCGCCCCTCGCGCCGCGGCCTCCACCGTGGCGGGGTCCGCCGGGGGCTCGCGTATCAGCAGCCTCACCAGGGAACGCCGACGGCGCGCGGCCTCGCCCTCCAGGCGCGAGTGCTCCTCGGCGTAGCCCTGCGCCGAGCGCGCGGCCAGCTCGTCGATGTAGGCGAAGAAGGACTCCGCCAGCAGCGCCAGCGTCTCGGGGGCGAAGCCGGCCTCGCCGGCGAGCGCCGAGGCCCGGCGCCAGGACACCCGCGCCCCCACGCGGTAGGCGGCCAACAGCCCCTCCATGGTTCGGCCCTCGCGGGCCTCGAGGCGACCCAGACCCTCGTAGGTGGCAGGGTGCGAGCCCGCAGGGGGGCCACCCTCGATCTCGTCGAGGAAGTCGCCCAGCGCGCGCTCGACGCCCATCCGGATGGTCGCGCCGAAGTTGTCCTCCAGCGGGCGCGAGTAGGCGGGCACCGTGGCGCGAATGGCGTCGATGATCGCCTCCACCGTGCCGGGGAGGTCGGGCCGCAGCGCGCTCCCCAGCTCTGGAGGCAGCTGCTCCCAGGGGCGTCCGGAGAGGGCGGCGGCGGAAGTGCGTGGAGATCGTGCTTCGGGTATGCCTATGACCCTATGACCTGGACCACCGAGGAGATACCCGATCAGACCGGGCGCGTCGCGGTCGTCACCGGCGCCAACAGCGGGCTCGGCGCGGCCACCTCCCGCGAGCTGGCCCGGGCGGGTGCCGCCGTGGTGCTGGCCTGCCGCAACATCGGCAAGGGCGAGGAGGTGGCTGCGGAGATCCGCCGCCAAGCCCCGAGCTCTACGGTGGAGGTGGCGGAGCTCGACCTGGCCGACCTGACCTCTGTGCGCGCCTTTGCGAAGGGCCTTCACCAGGAGCGCCTGGACCTGCTGGTCAACAACGCCGGCCTGATGGCCGTGCCGCGCCGTGAGACAAAGGACGGCTTCGAGATGCAGATCGGTGTCAACCACCTGGGCCACTTCGCCCTGACGGGGCTGCTGCTCGAGCGCCTCGAGCGCGCGCCCGAGCCGCGCGTGGTGACCGTTTCCAGCGTCGCCCACCGCACCGTCAAGGGCATCAACTTCGACGACCTCAACGGGGAGAAGCGCTACTTCCGCTGGACGGCATACGGGCAGTCCAAGCTCGCCAATCTGCTCTTCGCCTTCGAGCTGGAGCGCCGCGCCGCGGCGTCGGGATCGCCGCTGCGCTCCATGGCCGCCCACCCCGGCTATGCGGCGACCAACCTGCAAACCCGCGGAGACGGCGGCAACGGGCTGCTCACGCGGGCCGAGGACGCGCTGATGTGGGTGACCAACAGGGTCTTCGCCCAGAGCGAGGAGATGGGCGCGCTGCCCACGCTGTACGCGGCCACCGATGCTGGCCTGCCCGGCAGCTCCTACGTCGGGCCCGACGGCAAGGGCGAGCAGCGGGGCCACCCGCAGCTGGTGGGCACGAGCGGCGCGGCCCAGGACACCGAAGCCGCGCGGCGGCTGTGGGAGCTCTCCGAGCAGCTCACCCAGGTCCATCCGGCGCTCGGGCGCGAAGAAAGCTCCGGTGCTCGCCCGACCGACGCCCCGGGGGGGCGCCCACGGGACGGTCGGTGAGCGGCCGGGGGGAGGCGTCGGGCTGCCCCTCGCCCAACCCGTCCCCCAACGGTCGTCGCAGGCTCATCCGGCGACGAACAACGCCGTGATGCCCCAGGGATCGGCCGCGGCCACGCCGCCTTCGAGCTCGGCGACCTCCACCCCGGCGTCCTGCAGGCGCTGACGCAGGGCCCCGAGCTCACCCTCACCGTCGACCGCCACCGTCCAGCGCCGCAGCCCGACCGCGTCGGGCGGAGCGCCGGGCACGCCCTTGCCGCGCCAGGTGTTCAGCCCCAGGTGGTGGTGGTAGCCACCGGCGGCGATGAAGGCGGCGCTGGGGAACCGCGTCATCACCTCGAAGCCGACGAGGTCGCGATAGAAGGTCAGCGCGCGTTCCACGTCCCCGACGTGCAGGTGCAGATGGCCGACCACGACGCCCGGGTCCGCCTGCGGGTGCGCTTCCTCGTCTTCGCTGAGCGCGAGCAGGCCCGGCATGTCGAGCGGAGCGGGGCCGATGGTGGCCGGGTCGCTCAGGTCGCCCCAGCGCTCGCGGCCGCGGTCGGCGGCCAGCTCGATGCCGTTGCCATCGGGGTCCGGCAGGTAGATCGCCTCGGAGATGCCGTGATCCGAGGCTCCGCTGATCAAGGTGCCGGTGGCGAGCAGGCGCCGTGCGGCCCGTGAGAGCTCGAGGCGAGATGGATGCAGCAGGGCGAGGTGGTAGAGGCCGGCGTGGCGGCCGGGAGGCCGGGCGCCGGGCTCCTCGATCAGCACGAGCAGGTCCTCGGCCCCGGCGCCCAGGGCGGCGCGACCGTCCTCCCGGAGCTGCTCGCGCAGCCCGATCGAGCGCCGATAGAACTCGACCGAGCGTTCCACGTCGGTCACCGCCAGGTGGATCGGCCCGAGCCGAAGCGTGGGGGGAAGCCTCGGCGCGGCGATCGTACTCACGAATAGTAAGGCTAGCGGCGGGGCTCGAGCACGACCAGCGGAATCTCGCGCTCGGTGCGCCGCTGGTACTCGCGGTAGCCGCCGTAAACCTCGACAACCTTCTCCCAGAGCCGCTCGCGCTCAGCGGGCGTGGCCACACGCGCGCGCACGGGGATCCTCCTGGCCCCCACCTGGACCGTCGCGTCGGGGTTCGCCCTCAGGTTGTGAAACCACGCGGGGTTGCGCGGATGACCGCCCTTGGAGGCCACGATCACGAGGTCGTCGCCGTCGTGGGCGTAGACCAGGGGCGAGGTGCGCCGGCGCCCGCTCTTGGCCCCGACGTGGTCGAGGAGCAGCATCTGCGGGAGCCCGGGGAAGCGGTGGCCCACCACACCCCGCGTGGCGCGGTAGATGGCGCTGTGTCCCTTCATCAGCCGCCGAAGCACGGGCCAGCTTCGGTCGACCGAGTCGAGGTGGGCCATGCCGGCAGACTAGGGAAGGTGGCGCCGGCGAAGGGGTGGCTCTCCGCGCAGCGAAGAGCCCAGCGTGGCCTACGTCTACCTGCTGCGCTGCGCCGACGACAGCCTCTACTGCGGCTGGACCACGGACGTCGAGCGGCGGCTGGCGGCCCACCGGGCCGGCACCGCCAGCCGCTACACCCGCAGCCGCCGTCCGGTCGAGCTCGCGCGGGTGATACCGGTCGCCGACCGCTCGGCGGCGCTGCGCGAGGAGGCTCGGATCAAGCGCCTGCCGCGGGCGGCGAAGCTCGATCTCGTGCCTGGTGGCTCTCGAGGCGGCCTTCGGTGATCAGCCAGTGGTTGATCACCGTAAGGAGATTCTTCGGCGGTGGCTGAGCCCGGCTCAGACCGCGCCGTGAGCCAGCATCGCTACGCCGTCGTAGCGGGGTGAGGGGAGATCTTGCCCGGCGCTCCGCCGTCGAGCTCGATCCCCAGCCGGTCGCGGAGCACCGCGCCGAAAGCCTCCGCGGCCCTGCGGTGTCCGAGAGCCGAGGGGTGAAAGCCGTCGTCGGCGAAGTTCGCCGGGTCGGCGTTGGGCTCGTGACCCGCCAGGTCGAGGCAGGTGGCGCCGTGTCGCTCGGACAGCCGGCGGATGTGGGCGTTCACGGCGTCCAGGCCCGCGGACATCCGCTCGCGGGTGCGTGGTCGCAGCGCGAGCAGCTCGGCCACGGCCGGATAGGTCGCCGTCACCACCCGGCGGTCGCCCAGCGCCGTGAGTATGCGCTCGAAGCTGGCGCCGAACTCGTCGATCGCCGGCCGGGTGGTGGCCACCACGTCGTTGGCGCCGCAGACCACCGACACCAGATCAGGCGCAGCGGCGAGCGCGGGCTCGAGCTGGCCGGCCTCCACATCGGCGCTGCGCGCTCCGTCACACGCGAGGTTGAGGTAACGGCTCCCGGGGAGCAGCGAGGCAACGCGGTCGGGAAAGGGCTCGACGCCCTGCTCGGTCCCAGCCGAGAAGGAGTCGCCCAGCGCCACGAAGCAGCGAACGCTCATGTCCCCACCGCCCGCACCCTCAGCCGCCAAGGCGGGCCACTCGCGCATCTGAATCGGCTCGGCGGACTCCGTCACTCAACCGCTTCGAAGCACAACACCGCGTTGTGGCCTCCGAAGCCGAACGAGTTGGAGATGGCGGCGAGCGGCCGGCCGTCGCGCTCGAGCGTGCGGGCCTCGTCAGGCACGTAGTCGAGGTCGAGCTCTTCGTCGCGCTCCTCCCAGCCGGCCGTGGGCGGCGCGATCCCCCGGGACAGTGCGAGCACGGTCGCCACCGCCTCGACGGCGCCGGCGGCGCCGAGCAGGTGGCCGGTCACGGACTTCAGCGAGGACACGGGGATCTCGGCCGCGCGCTCGGCCAGCGCGTCCTTTATGGCCGCGGTCTCCGACTTGTCGTTGAGCGGCGTCGAGGTCCCGTGGGCGTTGACCCACGCGATCGCGCCCGGCTCGATCCCGGCGTCGCGCAGGGCGCGGGTGATCGCCCGCGAGGCGCCGGCGCCGTCCTCCTGTGGGGCGGTGATGTGGTGGGCGTCCGCGGTGGCGCCGTAGCCGGTCAGGATGCCGAGCACCTCGGCGCCGCGCTCGCGGGCGCGCTCCTCTTCCTCGAGCACCAGCACCCCCGCACCCTCGCCCAGCACGAAGCCGTCGCGCCGGCGGTCAAAGGGGCGCGATTCCCCGCTCTCCGAGACCGCGCCCATACCTATGAAGGCCGCCTCGGACAGCGGCGTGATGCCGGCCTCCGAGCCTCCCACCACGCACGCCTCGGCGTCGCCGTTTCGCACCAGGCGCAGGCCCGTGCCAACGGCGTGGGCCCCGGCAGCGCAGGCGGAGACCGTGCCGTAGCACTCGCCCCGCAACCCGTGCTTCATCGCCAGCACGCCGGCGGCGGCGTTGGCCATCATCATCGGCACGGCGAGCGGCGCCACCGCCTCGGGCCCCTTCTCGAGCAGCACCCCGTGCTGCTCCTCGATGGTGCCTATCCCGCCGATGCCGGTGCCGATCAGGCAGGCGATGTCCTCATCGGCGTAGTCGTCGGTGAGGCCGGAGCCCTCCAACGCCTCGGCGGCGGCCACGAGGGCCAGCTGCGTGAAGCGGTCAGCGCGGCGGGCCTCCTTGACCGACAGCAGTTCGGTGGGCTCGAAGTCGGCGCAGCGGCCGTAGCCCTCGGAGATGCCCGAGCGCCCCTCGGCCCAGCCGTCGATCAGCGCCGGCGCGCCCACGCCCATGGGGGTGACGGCGCCGACGCTGGTGATGACGACGCGACGGCTCACGTCTGGTCTCTGGTCACTGTCGTGTTCATCTGGTGCTCCTCTTAGGCGGTCATTCCGCCGTCGACGGTCAAGGTCGTTCCGTTCACGTATGAGGCTCCGGGCGAGGCAAGGAAGCGAACGCAGGCCGCCACCTCGTCCGTCGTCCCGGCCCGGCGGGCGGGGACGGCCTTCAGCAGCTCGTCGCCGATGCCCTCGGTGAGCTCGGTGTGGACGAGGCCGGGCGCCACGGCGTTCGCGGTCACCCCGCGGCGCCCCACCTCGGCGGCCACGGTGCGCGTCATGGCGATCAGGCCGGCCTTCGAGGCGGCGTAGTTCGCCTGTCCGGGGTTGGCCTTGAGTCCGACTATCGAAGCGATGTTGACCACCCGGCCAAAGCGGGCTCGCATCATCTGGTTCAAAGCGCGGCGCGTGGTCCGGAAGGCGGCCGTGAGGTTGACCTCGAGCACCTGCTCCCACTGCTCATCCTCCATCTGGGGCGAAAGGCCGTCGGCGCGCATGCCTGCGTTGTTGACCAGGCAGAGCACTGGCCCGAGCCCACCCTCCAGCTCGCTGAAGACCTGCTCGGCGGCGTCGCGATCGGACAAGTCGGCCTGAACGGCCAGCGCGTTGCCGCCGGCGTCCTCGATCTCCTTGACCACCGCGGCGGCGGTGTCGGGATCCGAGCGGTAGTGGACGCAGACGGGCCAGCCGTCGGCGGCGAGCCCTCGGGCGATCGAGGCGCCGATGCCGCGCGAGGCACCCGTCACCAGGGCACAGCCGTCCGGTGTGCCGTTCTCCCCCGGGCTCACCGGTCGAGGATACCCCTACTCCGGGTGAAACCGGCGCCGGGGTCAGGCATCGGCGGGGTCGGGGCGCTCGGGGCCCTCGATCTCGACGTCATCCAGCGTGCGGCGCAACAAGCCGCTCAGCGCGGAGCCCGGGCCGGGCTCGACGAACCTCCGGGCTCCGGCGCCGTGCAGCGCCTTCATGATCTCCAGCCAGCGCACCGGGCTGACGAGCGCCTCGGAGAGGCGGAAGGGGACGTCGTCGAAAGGAGCGCAGGTCACGCAGGAGAACACCGGCGCCGTGCCGGCGGCGATCTCCACCGCGTCGACGGCCTCCTTGAAGGGAGCCACGGCCGGCTCCATCAAGGGCGAGTGGAAGGCTCCCGCCACCGGCAGCCGCTTGGCGCGTACCCCGGCCTCGTCGGCCACCCGCTCGCCGGCCTCGAGCGCCTCGTCGTCGCCCGAGAGGACCACCTGCTCCGGGGCGTTGTCGTTGGCGAGCGCGAGGCCCGAGCGCTCGGCGATCTCGCCCGCCTGCTCGCGGCCTGCGCGCAGCACCAGCATGCCTCCGCCGGCGGCCGCCGCGGCCTCGTCTGTGAGCCGGCCCCGAAGGGCGACCAGTCCGACCGCGTCCTCCTCGGCCAGCACCCCCGCCGCGGTCAGGGCCGTGAGCTCGCCGAGCGAGTGGCCGGCGAACAGCTCGGGGGTCGGGCGCCCCAGGCGCTCGTAGCCCGCCAGGCCCGCGCAGAAGATCGCCGGCTGGTCGAAGCGGGTGCCCTCGCCCACGCGCTCGAACGGGTCCTCGCCGACCGCCTCGATGACTGCCTCGAGCAGGTCGGGGCGCTCGCGCTCGACGTCGCGGCGCATGCCCTCCTCTTGGCTTCCCTGGCCGGGGAAGACGATTGCTGTGGTTGTCTCGTTCATCTGACGTTGCCTACCCCGACGAGGGACCTTCGCCCGCTTCCCTGGCCCTTGACCCCCCGGTCGGGGGGTCGGCCTGGGGAGGGGCGGGCTCGGCCTGCTAGACGCAGAGCCCCAGCCGCTCAGCTCGCTGGACGGCCTCCGTGCGGTTGCGCACCTCGAGCTTTCGATACAGGGCACTGGTGTGCTCTTTCACTGTGTGGGGCGAGAGGAAGAGAAGGTCGGCGATCTCGCGGTTGGTCGCGCCGGAGGCCATGTGGCCGAGCACCTCGCGCTCGCGCTCGCTGAGCGGCGAGGCGGGGCCCCCCGAGCGGGAGGCGAACACGGTCATCCCTTTGCCGACCATGCGCACGGCCATGGTGATGTCGGCCGCCGACCAGTCCTTGGAGACGAAGCCCGATGCCCCGGCGGAGCTCGCCGCCTGTGGCGAGAGCCACCCCACGCCGGAGATCAACAGGACGCGCGTGTGTGGACAGCTCTGGCGGATCGTCTCGCACAGCTCGGCCCCGGAGTGCTCTCCCATGAACAGGTCCACCAGCGCGACGTGGGGGTCGTAGCGCCGCGCCAGCTCGAGCGCCTCGCCGGGGTCACGGGCGGTCAGACAGCGCTCCACCCAGGGCTGCTCGGTCAGCAACAGCCGAAAGCCCCAGTGCACCACGTCGTGGTCGTCGGCCACGAGGACCCGAAGTCGTCCTTCGCCGTTCACGGCAGCGGGAGCACCAGGCGTGTGCGCCACTCGCCGTCGGCTCCTCCGAACTCGAGCAGACCCCCTCGTTGAAGAGCCTCGAAGGCGGCCAGCCGCAGCCCCATGCCCGCGCCGCCGGTGGGGACCGGGCTCTCGCGCTCGACGCCGTCGTTGCGCACCTCCAGCGCGATGGCCCCGTCCACACGACTCAACTCCACCGCCACGCGACTCGGGCTGGCGTGCTTGTCGGCGTTTCGAAGCGCCTCGGCCAATACCGACTGCGCCAGCGGCTCGAGGTCTGGTGGCAGCGGCTCCTCCATCGTCCAGGAGACGTCGAGCGGGAGGGTCTTGTAATGGCGCCGGAGCCGACGGAGCTCCTCTTCCAGGGTCGCCCCCGTGCCGGGCGGCGAGGGCCCCAGGGGCCGCGACAGCGCGCTGCGCAGGTCGTTGAGAGCGGCGCCGAGCTCATCCGCGCACCGCACCCGCTCCTCGGCCCCCAGCTCCTGGGTCGAGCCGAGGGCAAGCGAGACGCCGAAGAGCCTCTGGATCACGCGCTCGTGGACCTCGCGCGTGAGGTCGATGCGCTCGCTGAGCAGGCGGGAGCGGGCCTGCTGAGCGGTCGCATTGCGCGCGCTCGCAGCCAGCGCGGTCGTCTTCCCGAGCGTCCACATCGCGTGGCGCTGGGCTTCGGTGAGCGTGAAGGGCCCGCCCCCCCGGTCGGCGAACAGGACCCCGAGCCAGCGCCCGGTCCCCGACACGGGCGTGCAGGTGAGGCTCGTCAGGTCGCCGAGCCCGGCGTCGGCGCCGGGAAGGTCGCCTTGCAGATCGCCCGACAGCTCTATCACGCGATCCTCGGCCAACGCGCGCCGGGCGACCGCCGTCTCCTCGAGCGTCCCGTACATCTCGTCGAGCGAGTCGCAGGGCAGTCCATGGCCGCCTACCGAAAGCACGAGCTTTCGGGCGTCGTCGTAGAGGAACAGGGCCGCCCGGCTCATGGAGGTGAGCCGGCAGACCGCCTCGCAACAGCGGTCATAGAAGGCCCGGGACCCGCCGTCGGGACCGGACTCGAGGCCGTCGAAGAGCTCGACGAACACGTCGAGGGACTCGACGGCGGCGCCGGGGCCGAGGCCGCTCATATCAGGTGGTCGTGCAGGAACGGGCCGAAGTTACGCCTCTGGCAGGGAGCGCGTCGGCTCGTCGCCGATGAGACTAACGGGAAGCGAGAGAATCGACAGCGTCGGAGATGATGGCGATCATCGTCGACCCGCGACCCGATCAGCTGGATCATGCCTCGGCGGCACAGATGCTCGCTGAGGCAGGGTGCATCGCCGCCGGCGAGGAAGCCGACGAGCCCATACGGGCCGCTGCCGGTGACCCGAACGTGCTCGATGACTTCGTCTCTCGTCGAACCGACGGGGAGCCGATTGCGTGGCTCACGGCTGCGGTCACCTTCTGTGGCGTCGGCTTGTTCGTCGCCCCGGGGATCTACGTGCCGCGACGGCAGACCGAGCCGTCGGCCCGACGAGCGGCGAGGCTCCTTCCGGTGGACGGAGTGGCCGCGGATCTCTGCCCCGGCACAGGCGCGATTGCGGCCCGTGCTGGCCGCGGGCGTGCCGAGGGCGCAGGTAGTGGCCACCGAGCTCGACGAGAACGCGGTCCGATGTGCCCGGCAGAACGGCGTCGAGGTGTTCGAGGGCTGGCTGGATGATCCGCTGCCGCGAGGGTTCGCGCACCGCGTCGGCGTGTTGACGGCTGTCGTGCCGTACGTGCCGACGGACTCGCTGCGCCTGCTCCCGCGCGACGTCCAGGCATTTGAGCCCGCGGCTGGCCCTCGACGGCGGCGGGGCCGACGACACGGAACCTCTGGCAGAGGTCGTGTGTCGAAGCACGGATTGGCTGAGTCCTGGCGGGTGGTTGCTGCTGGAGTTGGGCGGCGACCAGGCCGACCCGGTGGGACAACTGCTACACGAGCTCGGCTTTTCGGGGCTGGACGTCATGGCCGACAAGGAGGGCGAACCCCCGCGCGATCTGCGCCCGCGCGCCGAGCGCCGCCGCTGCCACCACGGCCTCGGTGCAGTCGGGCGACGCGAAGGGACCCAGCGGGCGACTACCGCGGACTGAGCCGCCGCTTGGGCTTCCCCCCCGGTCGATCCTTGTCCGCCAGTGGGGGCCACTGGAACAGCTTGGGTGGGCCACCGGCGGCTGGAGCAGGCTGGCCAAAGGCACCTTTGTTGCCCCGATCGGGTGG
>JALZII010000171.1 GCA_030860365.1 Actinomycetota bacterium | reverse complement strand
CGAAGCGCACGGTCTTGTTGATGCGAGAGGCGAACACGCGGTCGCCGAAGTTCTCTTCCAGGATCTCGATGGCCTCTTTGGCGTGCACGGTCCGGTTGTCCACCAGGGTGGGGAGGATGCCCTCGATCTCGACATCCGGGTTCAGGTTCTCGCGGATCATGGACAGAGTGTTCTGGAGTTGTACGAGCCCCCTCATCGACAGATACTCGCACTGGACGGGGACGATCACCTTCGTGGCCGCCGTCAGGGCGTTGATCGTGAGCAGCCCGAGGCTCGGCGGCGTGTCGATGAAGACGTAGTCGTAGTCCTCCTCGACCGTCTTCAGCGCCTTCTGCAGCGAGCGCTCGCGGCCGATCTGGGTGGACATGGCGATCTCGGCGCCGGCAAGGTCGATGGAGGCGCAGGCGATGTCGACCTCACGGCGGCGGATCACGTCGCGCAGGGAGGTGTGGTGGACCAGCACGTCGTACATCGATACCTCGAGCGAGTCGGGATCGATGCCCTGGCTCATGGTGAGGTTGGACTGGGGGTCGAGGTCAACGGCAAGCACGCGGAAGCCGTTCTCGGCGAAGGCGGCAGCCAGGTTCAGCGTGGTGGTGGTCTTGGCCACACCGCCCTTCTGATTGGTGAAGGCGATCACCTGGGCCTTGTGGGTCGCGGGGGTCGCGGGGTTGGCCTCCGATTCGGGTGGCGGGGCGGAGTTTCGCTCGAAGAGTCCCATCGCAAAAGGCCTATTCGCACGTACGCTAGGTATTCCTTCCGAATGGCCTGGTACATGACCGACGGCGCGCCGTGAGCGGCGTGCTCGACAAACGCCTGGTCTTCGTGACCGGGAAGGGCGGCACGGGCAAGACGATCGTCTCGGCCGCTCTGGGGCTCGTGGCCGCGCGGCGGGGCAAGCGCACCATGGTCTGCGAGGTGGCCGAGCAGAATCGCATCCCGAACCTCTTCGGCCGCGAGGGGGCCGGCTTCTCCGAGGTCGAGCTGGCGGAGAGCCTCTACGCGATCTCAGTGGATCCCGAGCACGCGCGCGAGGAGTGGCTCAAGTTCCAGCTGCGCTCGGGAACGCTGGCGGGCGTGCTCAACGGCAACCGTCTCTTCAGCTACCTGGCGGCCGCCGCGCCGGGGCTGGCCGAGCTGGTGACCATCGGGAAGGTGTGGGAGCTGGCCCAGCTCGAGCGAAAGACCGCGAAGGCCTCGCCCTACGACGTCGTGATCGTGGACGCTCCGGCCACCGGCCACGGCGTGGCCATGCTGCGCGCGCCCAAGACCTTCCGCGACGCCGCCCGGGTGGGCCCGATCGCCAGCCAGGCGAATCGGATCCACAGCTTCCTGGCCAACCCGCGCCAGACGGCGGTGGTGGCCGTGGCGCTGGCGGAGGACATGCCGGTCAACGAGACGCTGGACCTTGCCGCGCGCCTCGACGAGGACATGGGCCAGGAGCTTCAGGCCATCGTGGTCAACGCTGTCTACCCCGAGCGCTTCAGCGGCGCGGACGCCGAGGCCATCGCCTCCGCCGCCGGCCGGCCCTCACCGGGCGCCCGCGACGCGCTGCACGCCGCGCTCTCCGAGCACCGCCGCGCCAGGGCCCAGCGCAGCCAGCTGCGACGCCTTCGGCGCGAGGCCGAAGCACCCGTCTCCACGCTGCCCTTCCTCTTCGAGCCCGAGATCGGCGGCGCCGAGGTCGAGGCCCTGTCCCGCGAGCTCGAGAGGCGGCTGGCATGAGCGCGAGCGTGGCCGACCTGCTCGCCGACAAGACTGTCTGCGTGTGCGCGGGCTCGGGCGGGGTCGGCAAGACCACCACCTCGGCGGCCGTGGCACTCGGGATGGCAAAGCGCGGCAAGAAGGTGATCGTGCTGACCATCGACCCCGCCAAGCGGCTGGCCAACTCGCTCGGGCTGTCCGAGCTGGGCAACGAGGAGCGTCGCGTCGAGGCCGACACCGGCGACGGGGAGCTGTGGGCCATGATGCTCGACGCCAAGCGCACCTTCGACGGCCTGGTGGAGCTGCACTCACCCGACGCCGAGACCCGCGACGCGGTGCTCGGGAACCGCATCTACCAGGAGATCTCCAACGCGGTGGCCGGCTCCCAGGAGTACATGGCGATGGAGAAGCTCCACGAGCTGCACGACGAGGGCCGCTACGACCTGCTGGTGCTCGACACCCCGCCCACCCGCAACGCCCTCGACTTCCTCGACGCCCCCAAGCGCCTCTCGCGGTTCGTCGACTCGCGCTCGCTGCAGTTCTTCACGAGCGGCGGCCTGTTCGGGATCAGGGTGTTCTCCCGCGGGACGGGCCTCGTGTTCTCGGTGCTCAAGCGGGTCACGGGCGTGGACCTGCTGCAGGACATCTCGGACTTCTTCCAGAGCTTCAGCGACATGGCGCCGGGCTTCAGGGCCCGGGCCGAACGGGTGACCGAGCTGCTGGCCGACAGCCGGACCACCTTCCTCCTGGTCACCTCCCCCCGCGCCGACGCCGTGGACGAGACCGTCTTCTTCCACGACCGCCTCCGGGAAGCGGGGATGCCCTTCGGCGCCGTCGTGGTCAATCGCATGCACGAGCTCCCGGCCGACGGCGACGGCGTCCACGAGGAGGTCGAGGGGCTGCTGGGCCCCGAGCTGGGGCGGCGCGTGGCCGCAAACCTCGAGGACTTTCGCCGCCTGGCCGAGCGCGACCGGCTGAGCCTCAGCGACCTGCGAGAGCGCCTGGGCCGCAAGCCGATGATCGAGGTGCCGGACATGGAGGACGACGTCCACGACCTCGAGGGCCTGGCCCGGATGGGCGAGCACCTGTTCTAGGGGCCAGTCGAACGCCGCCTCAGGAGGGGGGTCGCCGGCTCATGCACCCCTACGGTGCATTTCCCGGCGACCCCCCGGCTTTAGACCGGTGCGGAGAAGTCCTGCCAGTCAGCCGAAGGGGTCACGCCCTCGGGCGCCTCGCGGTCGGGCGCCTGGTCCTCGCCCTCGAAGCGCCGCTCGGAGACCACCGCCTCGATCTCCGTGGTCTCGCCCTCGAAACGCAGATCCCGCGCCTCGATCTCGCCGGAGGGCTCCGGGACCTCGAGCAGGATGTCGTCGGCCACGGCGCCGAGGTCGGCGTCCAGGTAGCCGCAGAGCACGTCGCGCAGCAGCGCCCGCACGTGGCCTTCCAGCTCGGCGGCCAGCGCGCGCGGGGACTCGCCGGCGCGCAGGTCGGGATCGGGCCCACCGGCCATCAGCGCACGCTCCAGGGCGATCGCGCGCTCGGTGCGCCGCTGCAGCCCACGGCGTTCGCCGTCCTCCGCGCAGAGGGCAGCCAGCCGCAGCGCCAGGCTGTCCCCGTCGACGTCGAGCAGCGACCGCAGCGCCAGCAAATGATCCGACAGCGCCTCGGCCTCCACCGGGCGCGAGCAGCCCATGTCGAAGCGGCGACTGGCCCACGCCACCTGCGCACGGTGCGGGGAGTGCTCGACGGCGGCGAGGAAGGCAACCAGCTCGGGCTCCTCGACTTCGACCAACAAGAGCGGCTCGCCGCGGGCAGCGCCCGCGCCCTCGAGCTCGAGGGGCTGCCAGCGGCCCTCGGCCTCCCGGGCGAAGCCCACGCCGGGAAGGGTCACCGCTCCGGCGCGGTAGAGACGCAGCCCCTCGACCAGCGCGCGGAAGCGACGGCGCGTCTCGGCCACGGGGAGCTCGTCACCGTCGTCGAGCTCGAAGCGCAGCACCACCACGGCTCGGGGGGTCTCGCCGTCCTCGGCCCAGGCGGCCTCGGGCGGCGCGCCCACGTCCTCGCCGTGCTCGATGGACAGCCCCTCGCCCAGCTCGATCCGGTCGGCCTCGAGGGCCAGCCCGGGGAGGGCGGCCACGATCATCGCCTGCGCAGTTCCCTGCTCCAGGGTCTGCTCCACCTCGGCGATCACTCGCTTGAAGCGCTCCTCGGGGAAGCGGAAGCTCGTCGAGTCCTCGTAGAGGCGCTCGAGCATCGCTCGCAGGGCGGGGGCGGCGTCCTCCCCACGCAGTCCGTGGGCCCGCATCAGCCGCGCCGCCCCGGCCCCCAGCGCCAGCGCCGCCGGCTCGAAGGAGGCCAGGTCGTGCAGGCGGGGCCAGCGCTCGCCGATGAAGACCTCGGTCAGGGGGCGGTAGCGATAGAGGGCGGGTCCTCGGCGAGAGCCCTCGTCCTCGAGGTCGAACTGCAGCTCAGCGCCGGCGTCGAGATCCTCGGTGAGCAGCGCCGCGGCCTCCAGGGCAAACGCGCGAAGCGCGACGTGGAGCGCCTGGTTGGGCATGTCGGGCGAGTTCGCCGCTCGCGGGCGGTGTCCTGCCGCTCAGCGGCTCAGCGGCTCAGGCGACGACGACCGGCTCAGCCGGCTCGGGCCGAGCCGAGCCGCACGCTCCCCCGAGCCACTTGCGCCCGTAGGCGCGCATGTCCTCGATCAACGGCAGCAGGGCCTCGCCCTTGCCGGTGAGCGAGTACTCGACCCGCGGCGGCACCTCGGGGTAGGTGTGGCGCTCCACGACGCCCTGCTCCTCGAGCGCCCGCAGTCGCAGCGAGAGGGTGCGTGGGCTGATGCCCTCCAGAGAGCGCTGAAGCTCGCCGAAGCGGGTCCGGCCATCGGCGAGGTCACGTATCACGAGGATCGTCCACTTGCCGCAGATCACGTCAGCGGTGGCGCACACGGGACAGACCTCGTCGGTGGTACGGCCGGCCATTGCGCCAGATTCTAGCTCAATGCTTCAAAGAATGAAGTGAAGCTGCGGTGCTCGCCTGAAGTGGCTAGCGGGGCCCTGACGCCTCGCGCCCGGGCCCGCGCTCCTCCCTCAGCCGCCGAGGTTGCCGAGGAGCCCACCACCGCTCCCGCCGGGAGTGGCGGCCGCCTGGATGCGCCCCTCGCTCGGCTGAACCAGGACCCAGCCCGCTCCCTGGAAGGCCATCTGCATCTGCTCGCCCGAGCCGCGGCCGATGAGGTCCTTGGCCTTGAAGTCGGACTTGAAGCTGGTGGACACCCCGCTGGACCAGGTGATCGCGGCCTGGGGGTCGGCGAACGTGGGCGCGTCCCCGGTGTTGAGCAGGACGGGCGGGCCGTCGGAGAGAACCGCCACCCAGCCGGTGCCCTGCAGGGACATGTTGAACAGGCCGCCGGCCATCGCTCCGGCCACGCCGCCCGAGACCTTGGTGATGTCCCAGTCGATGCCGGCGTCGAAGGCCAGCACGTTCTTGCCGTTGCAGGTGATGGCGTCGTTCTCGAGCTTGATGAGGTGGATGTCCTGCGCAACGTCGGCCAGGAACATCTCGCCGGTGCCGCTGGCCTTCATCAGCGAGGTGCCCTCGCCGCTCACGGCCTTCTTGATGAATCGGCCCATGCCGCCTGAGCCCGCGTGCTCGAAGCTGACCTCGCCCTGATAGGCGACCATCGAGCCCAGCTTGGCCTGGATCGTGATCTGATTGAGGCTGACCTTCAGCAGCTTCGAGTTCTGAAGGGCGAAGGCCTCTTGGCTCTGGGTCTCCTGGTACTCCCCTAGGGTGCTCTGCACCTGTCCTCCTTAAGGCGTGGTCGTCGTCGGTGAGACGGCCCCCACTGTGGCAGAACGGTGAACGAGGAGGGCTTCGGGGGCGAAGTCGGGTTAGCACCGTGAGGCGAACCCTGCTGTCCTCGCGTTGGCGCTCGCCGCACTCTCCGCCGCCGCCCCCGCGGCAGCCGCCCCTCCGATCATGCGCCTGTCCGACGTCCGGGCCGGCATGCGCTGCACCGGCCTCAGCGTGGTGCGGGGCACTGCCATCTCCTCCTTTGGCGTGGAGGTGACCAAGGCGCCGCGCAACCTGCGCCCGGGCCGTCGCGTGCTCGTGCTCGGGCCGACCGCGGGCGAGTCGGTGGAGGACGCGCTGCTGGAGCTGCTGGAGGGCGCCTTTGCCGAGGGCGGCCTGAGCCTCGCGGAGGAAGGAGCCGGGGGGAAGGAAACGGGCGACCTGCCGGTGACCCGCACCCTCTCGGGCCTCGCGGGCAGGATTGCCGCCATCCCGAGCCCTTCCGGGCTCAACGGCCGCTTCACGGGGCCCCGGCGCCGCGTGGTGCTGCGCTCGGGCGAGGTGCTGTTTCGCGGGAAGGTCCGCGTGCCGCTGCGCGTGGTCGGCCGCCGCCGGCGCTAGTAGCGGGCGTCCGCGGTCGCCATCACCGACTCGATAGACGTCGAGCGCTGGCCGTCGGAGGAGACCAGCAGCTTGAAGTCGTGCGGGTGGGTGGCGTAGCGCATCGCCGTGGCCATGTCGATGCGGCCGTTCTGCACGTGGGCCAACAGCGCCTGGTCGAAGGTCTGCATGCCGTAATAGGCGCCTTCGGAGATGACCTCGGGCAGCCTCCCGGTCTCTTCGGGGTTGAGGATCATGTCCTTCACGCGGCCGGTCATCCGCAGCACCTCGCAGGTCGCGATGCGCCCGTTGCCGTCGGGCGTCGGCACCAGCCGCTGGGAGATGACCCCCTTCAGCGTGCCGGCGAGCATGGCCCGGGCCTGGCGCTGCTCGGACTCAGAGAAGAAGTCGATGATCCGGTTGACGGTCTCGGCGGCGTCCACGGTATGGACCGTCGAGAGAACGAGGTGGCCCGTCTCGGCAGCGGACAGCACGGTGCGGACGGTCTCCTCGTCTCGCATCTCGCCCACGAGGATCACGTCCGGGTCCTGGCGCAGCACGCGGCGCAGGGCCCGGCCAAAGGACTTGGTGTCCTCGCCCACTTCGCGCTGGTTGATGATCGACGTGTTGTCGCGGTGCATGTACTCGATCGGGTCCTCGATGGTCACGATGTGCTTGGCCTGCGTGGTGTTGATGCGGTTGATCATCGCGGCGAGGGTGGTGGACTTCCCCGAGCCGGTCGTGCCGGTGAGGAGGATCACGCCACGCTCCTCGTCGGCCAGCTCGGAGACGACAGGGGGAAGCAGCAGCTCGTCGGCCGTCTTGATGCTGAAGGGGATGGCGCGGCACACCATCGAGATCGAGCCGCGCTGACGGAAGGCGTTCACCCGAAAACGGGCCACACCCGGGACCGAGTGCGAGAGGTCGACCTCGTAGTCGGCCTCGAACTCGTCGCGCTTGCGCTGGTCTACGAGGACCTCGTCCAGCGTCTGCTCCATGACTTCGGCGCTGAGGCGCTCGGAGCCGGGGATGGGAAGGAGCCCGCCGTGGCGGCGGATCATCGGGTGGGAGGGCACCTTCAGGTGGAGGTCGGAGCCCTCGGACTCGACCAGGTAGCCGAGGGCCTCCGCGAGGTCGAACGGCATGTGTAGCTCATCGGCGCCCCGGGGGTGTGGCTTTAGCCGCGGGTCAGGCGACGTCGCGCAGCTTCTGCGCTTCGGCAAGGCTTTGCAGCTTCTTCAGCGACTGGTTCTCGATCTGGCGGATGCGCTCGCGGGTCACGTTGAACGTGCGGCCCACCTCGTCGAGGGTGCGGGGGTGCTCGCCGCCGAGGCCGTAGCGCAGCTCGAGCACGCGTCGCTCGCGGTAGGAGAGGTTCTCCAGCGCCTCGCGCAGGGCCTCCTTGGTGAGGATCTCGGCGGCGCGCTCGTACGGTGACTCGGCGCGCTCGTCGGCGATGAACTGGCCGAACTCGGACTCCTCCTCGTCACCCACCGGCTTCTCGAGCGAGACCGGAGCCTGGGCGGAGCGCTTGATCGAGTCGACCTCCTCGGGGTCGATCCCGGTGTGCTCGGAGATCTCCTCCGGCGTGGGCTCTCGGCCCAGCTCGGTGACCAGCTTGCGCTCGGCGCGGCCGATCTTGTTCAGCTTCTCGACCACGTGGACCGGGATGCGGATCGTGCGCGCCTTGTCGGCCAGCGCGCGGGCGATCGCCTGGCGGATCCACCAGGTGGCATACGTCGAGAACTTGAAGCCCTTGCGGTAGTCGAACTTCTCGGCCGCGCGCACGAGGCCCAGCGTGCCCTCCTGGATCAGGTCGAGGAAGGGAAGTCCCTGGTTGCGGTAGTTCTTCGCGATGGACACCACGAGGCGCAGGTTGGACTCGACCATCTTCTGCTTCGCGTCGAGGTCGCCGCGCTCGATGGCCTTTGCGAGCGTGACCTCCTCCGCGGCGGTCAGAAGCCGGACCTTGCCGATGTCCTTGAGGAACAGCTGCAGGCTGTCCGTGGTCATGTCGGGCTTGAGGTCGATCGTCGCCTTCTTGCGGCGCCCGCGCTTGTCGGGCGCGCGCTCGACCTGCTGGGAGGCGGCGAGGGCCGGGTCAATCTCCTCCACCAGCTCGATCTCCGACTTCTCGAGGTGGGCGTGGAGGTCCTCGATGTCCCCCTCGTCAAGTTCCACCTCGGCGAGGGCAGTGGCGACCTCGGCGTGCGTGAGCACCCCGGCCTGCTGCCCCTTGGTCATGAGCTGCTTGACCTCTTCGAGTTCCTGAAGTTCAGCTATGGACATGCGGAAGTATGTACCTCTAGACGGGCTCGGACGCGTGCCCCGGGCCATTCAAACAGACGACAGAATCATAACGCACCGTTTCTGACGTGAACGGATCGGATCTCGGACGACTGCTTGAACTGCCCTTCGACCCTCCTTCTTTACCCGCCAGCCCCCGATTCGACACAGGGGGCTACTACCGCAGGTGCGCCGGCTCCCTTTTTCCACGGACGGCCGCGCCGCGGATTCCGCCCGTCCGCGGACTAGACTCTGCCCCGGATGAGCCCCGACGATCCCGGAATGCTGGGGAACCTGCCGCGCTCACGCCCCGGGCGGCGAAGCGAAAAGCGCAGTGGAGCCGCCAGGCCCTCCCCTTCCCGCCCGGCCCCGAGGACCGAGCCCGAACGGGCCGACGACGCCGTCGGGGATGCCCTGCGCGTCGCCGCCAAGGGGGTCGGCACCGGCCTGCGCGTGGCCAACGGGGTGACCCGCGAGGTGCTGCGGCGCCTTCCCCGCCCCTAGATTCCGGATGCCCGCGCCGGCCGGCGAGCGTCACCGGTCACTCTGGCGCGCGGTCAAGGACTTCTACTGGAAGGCCTA
>JALZII010000147.1 GCA_030860365.1 Actinomycetota bacterium | reverse complement strand
CCTCGAAGCAGGCCCGGAGGTCGCGCGCCGCCGCGGCCAGCTCCTCGCGCCCGTCGCGCAGCGTCTGCTCGCGCAGCGCCCCCGCCTCGGCGGCCTTGAGCATCACCGATCCCCGGACATCGGCCAGCACCGGCTCGGGGTCGGTCTCGCTCTCGGCGAGAAACGGATAGAGGAAGCTCGAGGCGCCGCTGTCGTGCGAGCGCGGAGCCTCCCGGCCCTCGAGCAGGCCCGGGTGCTCGAAGAAGACGTGGACCAGCTCCCAGAGCACGTGGTAGAGAGTCTCGGCCAGCTCCTGCTGTACGTGCGGGTCCTCGCCGGGCACGGTGAACTCCCAGTCGGCGCCGACCTCGAAGGCGACGGTCAGGGCGCCGCGGCGCCCCGCGAGAGCCAGCGCCTCGGCCACCTCGGCCTCGGCCCCGAAGGCGATCGCGATGTCGCCGGGCTCCACCAGCAGCTCGACCTGGCGCCGCAGCGATCCGCCCTCACGCGAGAGTCCGAGCGCCGGCAGCGCGCGCTTTCCGACTATCACCGGGTGGACGAACTCCACGGTCACGTGGCGGACGTCTGAGCGCGCCTGGGCCGAGAGCCCGATCGCCACCAGCCGACCGCCTGCGGCGAAGCGCTCGGCCATGCGGTGGCACAGCCGCGCGATGCGCTCGGCCTCGGGGCCGAAGAAGGCCTCGGCGGCCTCGGCGCGGCGGGCCAGCAACTCGTCGATCCGGATCGCCACGGAAGCGGCGTCGGATGCGAGCGGGCTCACGTCGCGGCGGGCTCCCTGCGTGCCGGCACCCGCATCAGCAGATCCTCGGCAGGGGGTCCCCCGCCAGCAGGTCCATGACGCGCATGCCGCCGAAGGCCGTCTCCACCAGGACCATGCCCGGCGGCTCGGTCTTGACCTCGCCGATGTCGGCGGCCTCCTCGCAACCCGGGACCGCCCTCAGCGCCGCAAGGGCGGCCTCGCCGGCCTCGGGCGCCACGAAGGCGACCATCCGGCCCTCGTTGGCCACGTACAGCGGGTCGATGCCCAGGAGCTCGGACGCCCCCGTCACCGCCGGGTCGACGGGGACGTCGGCCTCCTTGGCCACGACCGCCACCTCCGAGGCCCGTGCCAGCTCGTTGAGCACCGTCGCCACCCCGCCGCGCGTGGCGTCGCGCATGCAGCGCAGAGCCGAGCCCGCCGACCCCATCAGGGCGTCCGCCACCGGCCAGAGCGAGCACGTGTCGGACTCGATCTGGGACTCGATCTCGAACTCGTCGCGGGCGAGCATGATCGCCGTGCCGTGCTCTCCGACCGGGCCGGACACCAGCACGCGGTCGCCGGGCTCCAACGCCCCCGTGGACATCTGTGCGCGGGGGTCGCGCACTCCGATGCCCGTGGTGCACACGTACATCGCGTCGGCGTGGCCGCGCTCGACCACCTTGGTGTCGCCGGCCACGATCTCCACGTCGGCGGCGCGGGCAGCGTCGGCGATCGCCTCGACCTGGACGCGGAGGTCGTCGGCGGACAGCCCCTCCTCCAGCACGAGCGAGACCGTCAACGCAAGCGGGCGCGCGCCCGCCGCCGCAAGGTCGTTCACGGTCCCGTTGACCGCGAGCTCTCCCATCGTCCCCCCCGGGAACACGGTTGGCTTGACGACGAAGGTGTCGGTGGTCATCGCGAGCTTCGCGCCGTCGGCCTCGACGGCGCCGGCGTCCCCGAGCTCGCTCAGCGACTCGGAGGCAAAGGCCGGGAGGAACAGCCCCTCGATCAGGCTCTGCGTTGCCTTGCCCCCCGCGCCGTGGGACATGGTGATGTGGTCGTCCTTGAAGCGCGGGCGCTTCGCTCGGGCGGTCTCGATGATGCCGAGGATGCGCTCCTCGCGCGAAGCGTCGACGCCGCCGGTGGCGCTCAAACGGCCTCTCTCTCCTGAGAGAAGCGACCGTAGTTGTAGTAGGCCGCGCAGGCTCCCTCCGGGGAGACCATGCAGGTGCCGATCGGACGCTCGGGCGTGCAGGCGGTGCCGAACACCTTGCACTCCCAGGGCTTGATCACGCCCTTGAGCACCTCGCCGCATTGGCAGGCCTTGGGGTCGGCCACGCGCACTCCAGGCACGGCGAAGCGCTCCTCGGCGTCGAAGTCGGCGTAGGCCTCGGAGAGCTTCAGCGCGCTCTGGGAGATGAAGCCCAGACCGCGCCACTCGAAGTGCGGGCGCAGCTCGAAGACCTCGCCCAGCACCTCGAGCGCCTTGAGGTTGCCCTCGTAGGGCACCACGCGCTTGTACTGGTTCTCGACCTCGCTGCGGCCCTCGGCGAGCTGCTTGAGGATCATGTGCACCGACTGCAGGACGTCCAGCGGCTCGAAGCCCGAGACCACGATGGGCTTGTCGTAGTCGGCGGGGATGAACTCGAAGGGCCGCGCGCCCACGACGGTGCACACGTGGCCGGGGCCGATGAAGCCGTCGAGTCGGAGGTCGGGGGAGTCGAGCAGCGCCCGCAGGGGCGGCACGATCGTCACGTGGCTGCACATCACGGTGAAGTTCTCGATGCCCTCGGCCTTTGCGCGCATGAGCGTCAGCGCCGTGGAGGGCGCCGTGGTCTCGAAGCCGATGGCGAAGAAGATGACCTGGCGGTCGGGGTTGGCCTTGGCCAGCCGCAGCGCGTCGAGCGGCGAGTAGACCATGCGGATGTCGGCGCCCTCGGCATTGGCGTCGAGGAAGCTGCCCTTGGATCCCGGCACCCGCATCATGTCGCCGAAGCAGGTGAAGATCACCCCCTCCTGCTGTGCAAGGGCGATGCCGTCGTCCACGCGTCCCATGGGGATCACGCACACGGGGCAGCCCGGCCCGTGGACCAGCTCGACGTTCTCGGGCAGCAGATCGTCGATCGCGTACTTGTAGATCGAGTGTGTGTGGCCGCCGCAGACCTCCATCACCTTGTAGTGGCGGCCGGTGTCGACCGTCGCGAGGATCTCGCGAGCCACCCCGCGCCCGAGCTCTGCGTCGCGGAACTCGTCTACGAACTTCATGCTGGGATCACCTCCGTAGAACTGCCAGGCCCGCGGTCAGTCCTGGGGTCCAGGCCTCCCGCCTCGCGAGCTTCCACACGGGCGATGGCAGTCGCCGCGTGCACCATCAAGACATCGCCCTCGGCGGCTTCCACCAAGGCGATCTCCACGGTCTCGCGCCGTCCTCCTTCGTCCGCGCAGAGGGCCAGTCCGCGCTGGGAGTCCAGCTTGAGCACCGTCATCGCCACCGCCTCGTCACCGCAGGTGATGCACCCCGTGGTGTGGTCGCACTGGGAAGCCGGATCGGTCGCGCCGGGGCCCAACCGCTCGTGCTCGCCTCGGTGTTCCTCGGACTCTGCCAGGTGGCCCTCTCCCATGCCGTGAACCTTAAAGGGTGGCGAGCGCCTTTCCGGGTCGATCTTCGCGTTGGCGCGTGTTGTCCTAGACTAGGCAGCCTTGGATGATCGGGTCAGAACAGGGAAGGACGCTCCGCCGCCAAGGCCCCTCTCCCACCACGATGGCGCAAAACGCTGTAGTGTCTCCGCGCCTGTATGACCGAGCCATCTACTTGACGTTGCACCCGCAGGCGCTCGAGGATCCCGCGCACCGCATTCGCTGCAACGAGGAGCTGCGCCTTGGCGGCTGCACCGCCCGACCCGAGCGGGCGCTCGCGGCGTGAGCGCTCCCGGCGGGCCCCGCTCGGGTGAGGAGAGCACGGCGACCATCGACGTCGCCTTCACGGCGGCTGAGATCCGGCCTGCGCAGGTGGCGGTGGTCATCGACGTGCTGCGGGCGACCTCGACGATGGTCACGGCCCTCGGCGCCGGCTACCGGCGCGTCCTCTGCACCGCCACGCCCGAGGAGGCCAGGCGCCTCCGGGCGCCGGGCCGGCTTCTCGCCGGGGAGCGTCACTGCCGGCCGATCGAGGGCTTTGACTACGGCAACTCCCCGGGGGCCCTCCAGCAGGCGAAGGGCGAAGAGCTCGTGCTGTGCACGACCAACGGAACGCCTGCCATCCTGTCTGCCCTGGCGGCCGCGGAAGAGGTGCTCATCGGCTCGCTCCTGAACCTGAATGCCCTGATCGAGCGCATCCCCCCGGGCAGGGACGTGACCTTCGTGTGCGCCGGCACGGGGGGCCGCTTCGCTCTGGAGGACGCTTACGCGGCGGGACGCATCGTCGCGCGGCTGGAGGGCTCGTGGACCGACGCCGCCCGCGCCGCCGAGCGGGTGGCAAGCGCCTATGACGACACCTACGAGCCGCTTGCGCAGAGCGCGGACGCGGCCGTGCTGCGCGACACCGACCAGGCGGCGGACATAGAGTTCTGCGCCCAGGAGTCCGTCAGCACCCTGGTGCCCGAGGTCGGCACGGTCAGCGCAGAAGTGGCGGCCGCCTCGATCCCGGTCGGGGCGGAGGACGGGCAACCCGTCGAGGACCCTGCTCGGGGCCTCGAGGACCCAGGAAGGAATAGAGAAATATTTATGCAGAAAGCCAGATCTTCTCCTTGAAGTCTCTGTTTTTCCGCGGTAGGTTCACCCATGAGTAGCGAGCGAGGGAGGAAGCATGGCTGAGAATGGCGGCGAGAAGAAGGACCGCTGGGCGTCCGGGGTCACCCCGTATGCCGAGATGGGTTACTGGAACGAGGACTACGAGCCCAAGGAAACCGACATCCTGTGCGCGTTCCGGATCACCCCGCAAGAGGGCGTGGACCCGATCGAGGCGGCGGCCGCCGTGGCCGGGGAGTCCTCGACGGCGACGTGGACGGTGGTCTGGACCGACCGACTGACCCCGCACGAGCACTACCAGGCCAAGGCCTACTCGGTCGAAGAGGTCAGCGAAGGTCAGTACATCGCGAAGATCGCGTACGACATCGACCTCTTCGAGGAAGGCTCCATCGCGAACCTGACCTCCTCGATCATCGGCAACGTCTTCGGCTTCAAGGCGCTCAAGGCGCTGCGCCTCGAGGACATGCGGATCCCGGTGGCCTACCTGAAGACCTTCCAGGGGCCGCCTCACGGGATCGTCATGGAGCGCGAGTACCTCGACAAGTTCGGGCGCCCGCTGATCGGCGCCACGACCAAGCCCAAGCTCGGCCTCTCCGCGAAGAACTACGGCCGGGTCGTCTACGAGGCGCTGCGCGGCGGCCTGGACTTCACCAAGGACGACGAGAACATCAATTCGCAGCCGTTCATGCGCTGGCGTGACCGCTTCGTCCATGCGATGGAGGCCGTGAACCGCGCCTCGGCGGTCACCGGCGAGGTCAAGGGTCACTACATGAACGTGACCGCGGCCACGATGGAGGAGATGTACGAGCGCGCCGAGTTCGCGAAGGAGCTCGGAAGCGTGATCATCATGCAGGACCTCACCGTCGGCTACGTGGCGATGCAGTCGATGTCCAAGTGGGCGCGAGCCAACGGCATGATCCTGCACCTGCACCGCGCAGGCCACGGGACCTACACGCGTCAGAAGACCCACGGCGTGAGCTTCCGCGTGATCGCGAAGTGGTGCCGGATGATCGGCGTGGACCACATCCACGCGGGCACCGTCGTCGGCAAGCTCGAGGGCGACCCCGGGATGATCAGGGGCTACTACGACGTCTGCCGGGAGCGCTTCAACAAGGCCAACCCCGAGACGGGCATCTACTTCGATCAGGACTGGGCCTCGCTCGCCGCGGTCATGCCGGTCGCCTCCGGCGGGATCCACGCCGGCCAGATGCACCAGCT
>JALZII010000144.1 GCA_030860365.1 Actinomycetota bacterium | reverse complement strand
GCGCACGCTCGGCCGCCCCGACGTGGCGCGCGACGTGCTCGAGGGCCTGATGCTCGACCGCGGCCTGCGGCGCTCGTTCCCGCGCAGGGCCGAGCTCGAGGCGCTGGAGCGTGCGGCCGAGCCGCTCGCGCGTGAGGGCCGCGTCGACTTGCGCGACCTGCCCACCTTCACCATCGACCCGCCGGACGCGCGCGACTTCGACGACGCCGTCTCCGCCCTGCGAGAGCACGACCGCATCCGGCTCTGGGTGCACATCGCCGACGTGACGGCGTACGTCCGTCCCGGCGGTGCGGTTGACCAGGAGGCCGCACGGCGCGCAACCAGCGTCTACGTGCCCGGTTCGGTCGAGCCGATGCTCCCCGAGGAGCTGTCGAACAAGGCCTGCTCGCTTCGACCCGGCGCGGACCGGCCGGCGGTCACCGTCGAGCTGGAGATTCGGGGTACCGACGTGCTCTCGCAGCGCTTTCAGCGCTCGCTCACCCGCAGCGACGCGCGGCTCACCTATCCACAGGTCGACGCGGTCTTCGACGGCCGGCAGCGCGCCGAGGATCCCTGGGGCGAGCCGCTTGCCGCCTCGCGCGAGGTGGCGGCCGCGCTGCGCGCCCGCCGCGACGAGCGCGGGTCGTTGGAGGTCAACTCGTCGGAGCCGGTGTTCGAGTTCGACTCCGAGGGGCGCGTGACCGGTGTGGCCCACGAGCCTCAGACCGAGTCCCACCAGGTGATCGAGGAGCTGATGGTCCTGGCCAACGAGCGCGTGGCGGACTACCTGGCCGATGCCCGGATCCCCACGCTCTACCGCGTGCACGAGCGCCCCGACCCGCAGTCGGTCGAGTTCATGGGCGAGCAGCTGGCCTCGCTCGACGTCCCCACGCCGCCGGTCCCCGAGCACATGAGCCCGCAGCAGGCGGCCGATGCGGCCGCCGAGGCCTCGCACCTCGTGGCGCGCTACTCCGAGCGCAGCGGCCGCGGGCGGCGTGCCTTCGGGTCTTTGGTGCTGCGCTCACTCAAGCAGGCCTACTACACCCCGCGAAACCTCGGCCACGCCGGGCTGGCCAGCCCGCGCTACTGCCACTTCACCTCGCCCATCCGCCGCCGGCCCGACATCGCGGTGCACCGCGGCCTGCTGAGCGGCCTGGGCCTCGACGACGCCGGGCCGCCCGCTCACGAGCTCGAGCAGGCGGGCGTGGAGAGCTCGGCCCGTGAGCGCGAGGCGATGATCGTGGAGCGCGACGCCGACGACGTCTGCCGCGCTTTCCTGCTCGAGCGGGTGATGGCCGAGTCCGACCCCGGGCGGCGCTTCGCCGGCGAGGTGGTGGGCCTGATCGCCAAGGGCGCCTTCGTGCGTTTCGGCGACCAGGGCTTCGAGGGCCTCCTGCCCGTGCGCCGCCTGCGCGGCTGGTGGGAGCTGAACGAGTTGGGCACCGCACTCGAGTCCGACGGCGCAGGCCGTCTGCGCCTCGGCGATCCGGTCGAGGTGGAGGTCGAGCGCGTGGAGGCGCCGCGGGGGCGGGTGGACCTGCTTCCGAGTGGCGAAAACGGCTGACACCCCCTAGATTGGGGTGCCGGTGAGACGACTCCTCCCGCTCCTGGGCCTGCTTGCCATCCTCGCCACACCCGCCACAGCGAGCGCCACCGATGAAGTCGCGCAGTCGGGCTCGGTGAAGGCGACGTTCTCGTACAGCTGTCCCGAGCAGTTGAACTGCTCGGACCTCCGGATGCGGATCGCCCGGAGCGGTGTCACGGTGTTCGACCAGGAAGTCAAGGTCCGAGGGGACGAGCGGATCGGACCCGGCCGGCCGAGCGAGAAATCGGTGCTGTTGCGCCAGTTGGATTCCGATCCCGAGCCCGAGGTCCTGCTCGACGTCTTCACGGGCGGAGCGCACTGTTGCCTGATCTCGTTCGTCTACGACTTCCAGGACGGCGCCTACAAGCAGATCGGCAAGCGGTGGAACGACCCCGGCTACGTGCTTAGGAATCTCGACCGCAAGGAACGGCCGGAGTTCGTCTCGGGCGACTACCGGTTTGCGTTCCTTTTCACGTCGTTTGCGGAGTCGCGCTTCCCGATCCAGATCTGGCGCTTCGAGGGCCGTCGCTTCCGGGCAGTCACTCGCAGCTTCCGTAACGCGGTGCGCAAAGACCGTGACCGACAGCTTCGGTTCTACCGGACCCTCCGGCGCGAGAGGGCGGATGTCCGAGGGGCGCTCGCCGCCTACCAGGCCGACAACTATCTGCTCGGGCGCCGCACCGCCTCTCGTGGCTGGCGTGTCCTCAGGCGCCTGGCCGACCAGGGCAAGATCAAGCGGCCCTCTTTCGCGACAGGGCCCTCCGGGCGCGCCTACCTGCGCTCCCTGCAGCGCAAGCTGCGCCGCTTCGGCTACACCCGATAGCCGGGCCGACCATGTGCCAGGGTCTAAACCGTGGCGAAGAAGGGCGGAAAGCGCAAGGCCGCGCCGGGCGACGTGGCGACCAACCGGCAAGCCCGGTTTCGCTACAACCTGCTCGAGAGCTGGGAGGCCGGCATCGAGCTTCACGGGTCGGAGGTCAAGGCGCTGCGTGAGGGCGGGGTGCAGCTCAAGGACTCCTACGCCGAGGTGCGCGACGGAGAGATCTGGCTGCAGCGGATGTACATCGCCCCGTACAAGCCCGCCGCGCACGACAACCACGAGCCCGAGCGTCCGCGCAAGCTCCTCCTGCACCGTCGCGAGATCGAGCGCCTGATCGGCAAGACCGCCGAGCGCGGGCTGACCGTGGTGCCCACCCGGATCTACTTCAAGGGGCCGAAGGCCAAGGTGGAGATCGCCCTGGCGCAGGGCAAGGACATGCGCGACAAGCGCCGCGACCTCAAGGCCCGCGACCAGCGCCGGGAGATCGAGCGCGCGCTGGCCGAGCGCTCACGGTGAGCGCAGCGCTCAGTCCTCGAAGTCCTTGAGCCGGCGCGCTTCCTTGGAGCGCAGGAACTTCGCCACCTCGTCGTAACGCCCCGCCTGGTTGGCGAACTCGACGTAGTTGCGCGCGCTGGCGAGCCAGTCGACGGTGGTGGGGCGCAGCGACTCGTAGTCGTCCTCGTCGTCGCGGTCGCTGAACAGGGAGTGCGCCCGGTCGTAGGGGCGCTGACCAGGAACGCGCTGAACCAGGAACATCAGCCCCCAGGCGGCCAGCGAGATGAGCTGGATGATGATCCGCGCTCCCGAGGGAGCGAGGACAGCACGGCGAAGACGATCACGCAGGCCAGCCCGATGGCCCCGATGCCCGCGATGACGGCCTGGCGACTGACGGGAGTCCGCAGGCGCGGGGCATTAGTCAGCGCGATCACGGTGACCGCCAGCACACCGCCGAAAAAGGCCACGTAGACCTGTGAGCTCAGCCGCCAGGGCCGCCTGGCATCGGGCGCGAGGGGCACGTGTTCGGCGAGGGTGGGCTGGAAGAAGGCCGTCGACGCCCCTCTGTTGGGTCCCTGCCTCAGCCATCGCCGCTCACGTATTCCCGATCGACGCCGGGGGCACGCTTTCCCGAGCGGGTGCGCGTCAGACGCCGGAGAGGCTGCGCTCCAGGAACGTGGCGTCCATGCCCACCGCCAGCAGCGCCGCGAGCCCGAGGTAGACCGCCGCCACCACCGCACGGGTGCGGGGCTTCACGCGGTGGTACTCGCGCGACTCGGGGTCCTTGCGGTGCTTGAAGCGCCGGTAGGTCTCGAAGCCGCCCACCAGCACGATGATGACCATGATCGGGTTGGGGAAGGCGAAGGTCAGCGCCACCAGCGCGGCAAAGCCCACCAGCCACATCCAGGTGGAGAGCGCCCCGACCGCGCGACCGCCGTCCAGCGGCGGCACGGGCAGCAGGTTGAAGAGGTTGAGGAAGAAGCCGGTGAAGGCCAGCGCCTGAAAGAGCTCGTTGCCGGTGATCGCCCACAGAGCCAGGGGCACCAGGCAGCCGATCGTGCCGAGCACCGGCCCGGCCAGGCCCACCCGGGCCTCGGCGGCGGCGTCCTTTGGCAGCTCTTTCATGCCCACCATGGCGCCCAGGAAGGGGATGAACAAGGGGGCGCTGGCCTTGATGCCCTCGCGGCGCAGCTGCAGGACGTGACCGAGCTCGTGCACGAGGAGCAGGAGCACGAACCCCAGCGCGAAGCGCCAGCTCCAGATCAGCGTGTAGGCGGCCACCGAGACGAGCATCGACGCCGAGGTGGTGAGCACCTTCAGCTTCGGCAGCAACAGGAGAATGGCCTTGCCCTTGCTCACCAGGAAGATCAGCGCCGCGGCAATCGGCCCGAGGACGCGGCGCCACCGCGGCCGGGGGCGAGGCGCGGGCTCGGGCTGGAAGGCGCCGGGTGGCGCCGGATAAGTAGGCGAGGAGCGCAGCGCGAGCGTTGGTCGGGCGAGCACCGGAGGCTCTGAAGGGTTAGGCGAGGAGCGCAGCGCGAGCGTTGGTCGGGCGAGCACCGGAGGCTCTGAGGCGTTATCAGGCTCGACGCTCACGTCTCAAAGTCTAGGAGGCGCGACGAGCGGGTCTGCGCCCGGCCAGGCGCTAGAATGAGGGGTGAAGGGGGCGATCCAGATTCGACGTGGAATCGACGTCCCGATGTAGCGAGCCGAGGACTCCGGGTTGGCCTCGTAACAATAATCCCGGAACAAAACCAAGTGCGGACTCCAACCATGAGTTCGCCCTCGCCGCCTAACAGCGTGTGAGGGAGTCGCTCCGGACAGCCCGCGATCCGGGTAGCGGCTTCAAACAGCGGGCTCACCTCCGAGGCAGATCCCTCGGCCCCGGGGGGAAATCAACAGGAGGGAGTGGCACCGGCAACGTGTCCCGCGGATCGACCTAGCCGGTTTGCCGAGATGAGACTCCGACGGGAACGCTCGTAGCAAGCATCGGGGTGCAGTTCCGCGGACGCCGGGGCAGAACCGGCCGCCTCCACTTGAACGCCGATGAGGTCACACAGCGTCACCGCGCGATGTGGGCCGCCGGCGACTATCCCGACATAGCCCGGACGATCGAGGAGGTCTCTGCGGTGGCGGTGTCGGCGGTCGGTGTCGCCGCAGGCGAGACGCTTCTCGACGTGGCCACAGGCACGGGCAACGCCGCGCTCGCCGCCGCGCGGCTGGGCGCGAGGGTGACCGGCCTCGACCTGACGCCGGAGCTGCTCGAGACGGCGCGCGAGCGAGCCGCGGCCGAGGGGCTGCACATCGAGTTCCATGAGGGCGATGCCGCAGAGCTCCCCTACCCCGACGACAGCTTCGACCGGGTGGTGTCGGTCTTCGGGGCGATGTTCGCCCCCGACCAGCGGCACACCGCCGCGCAGCTGCTGCGGGCAGTCCGCCGGGAAGGCACCGTGGCGGTGACCGCCTGGACCCCGGAGGGGCTCAACGGCCGGCTGCTCGAAGTGATCGCGCGCCACCTGCCGCCTCCTCCCGAGGGCTTCGAGCCGCCGGGCCTGTGGGGCGTCGAGGACCACGTTCGCGAGCTCTTCTCCGACGCGCCGGATGTTCGGTTCGAGCGCCGACGGGCCGTCGATGGCGTGCGCGCCGAGTCCACGGAGGCATGGCTGGACTACGTCGAGCGCGTGCTCGGCCCCGTGGTTCTTGCCAAGCAGGCCCTGGAGCCCCAGGACCGCTGGACGCCAGTGCGCGAGGAGCTGCGCGAGCTCTACGAGAGCTTCAACGAGGCGAGCGACGGCTCCCTCTCCGCCCAACCCGAGTACCTCTTGACCGTCGCCCGCTGCTAGTCAGCTCCCAGATCGGCGCGAAGGGCGTCGACCGCGCGCCGCAGGTCGGCCACCTGGCGCTCGATCTCTTCGACGCGGTGATCGAGCGCCGGTGAGCCCAGGTCGGGCGGGAAGCCGTGCGCGGCCCGCGGCAGCGCTGCCGCCGCGGCGTCCTCTGCTTGATCGGCGCCGTCTTCCTCCTCGACACCCAGCCGGTGTCGATAGCGGCGCTCCTTCTGTCCCGGCCTGCGCTCCAAGCCGGCCACCAGCTCGCGCTCGGCCAGCCGGTCGAGCGCGGCCTGCAGCTCGCCCAGGTCGGCGAAGCGGTGCAGGCGCTCGACGCGCCCCTTGAGCTCTCCGGGTGTCTGGGGGCCGCGCAGCATGAGCACCCCGAGCAAAGCGGCCTCGTCGCGGCCAAGGCCGAGCGCCTCGTCGAAGGTTTGGCGGTACTTGGCCGCACGGCTGCCCTGTCCGCTGGTGAAGCGCGCCCAGCCGCGCTTGCCCAGCGACTGTGCGGCCTGGTGCACGCTGCGCTCGTCGAGGTCGAGCACGGGATCGCGGTTGGTGGACTGGTTCGCGGCGGCGCGCAGGGCGTTCACGCTCAGCGGGTAGGCGTCCGGCGTGGTCCGCTGCTTTTCGATCAGGCAGCCGAGCACCCTCAGCTCCTCGGGGCTTGCCTCACGCACGATCCGCGAGTCTACGGGCGGTGCGCTGGCTCGTGGACGGCATGAACGTGATCGGCTCACGACCGGACGGTTGGTGGCGCGACCGCCGAGGGGCTCAGTGTCGCCTGGCGGAGGAGCTCGCGGTGTTCGCGGCTCGTACCGGCGACGACGTGGCCGTGGTGTTCGACGGGCGTCCGCACGACTGCGGCGTCTCCGGCGTCTCGGTGTCCTTTGCGGGCTGGGCCCGCAACGCCGCCGACCGCGAGATCGCCCGGCGGGTCCAGATCAACTGCGCCAGCCAGGCAGCGTGCGTGGTCACCTCGGACGCGGAGCTGGCCTCGTGCGTGCGGGCCGCAGGGGCGCGGGTCGAGGGCTCGGGGGCGTTTCGCCGGCGCCTGGATCGAGTCGGGTCCTGACACGTGGCGCGTTTGGTGCCCGTGGGTCCCGGAACTCGACAGCCGTGACCGACGAGCCCAACGACGCCACTCCGTTCCTGCCCGAGGGCAGCTCGCTCGCTGCGCTGCGCGACGCCGCGGCGCTCTGCGAGGGCTGCCATCTGCACCGTCACGCCACCCAGGCCGTCTTCGGTGAGGGACGCGCCGGATCGCGGCTGATGCTCGTCGGCGAGATGGCCGGAGACCGCGAGGATCGTGAGGGCCGGCCGTTCGTGGGCCCCGCGGGCCGAGAGCTCAACGCCGCGCTCGAGGCGGCCGGGATCGACCGCGACGAGGTCTACGTGACCAACGTGGTCAAGCACTTCTCGTTCGCCGAACGCGGAAGGCGGCGCATCCACCAGACGCCCAAGCGCCTCGAGATCGAGGCCTGCAGGCCGTGGCTCGAGGAGGAGCTGCGGGTGGTGGGGCCCCAAGCGCTGGTCACGCTCGGCGCCACCGCGGCGAAGGCGCTGTTCGGCAGCTCCTTCCGGGTCACCCAGCAGAGGGCCCAACCGGTCGAGTCAGATCTCGCGCCGCTCGTCACGGCCACCATCCATCCCTCGGCGATCCTGCGCTCGCGCACCGACGAGGACCGGCTGGCCGAACGCGACGCGTTCACCGAGGACCTGCACGTGGTGGCGCAGGCCCTCGCTTCCTCAGGCTTCTAACGTCGGCACGACACGAGCTTGGGCGCAGGTTGCCCTGGCGGAGCTCCCGGCTAGGACCCGGTCGCGGCCTGTGCCGCCTTCGCGCCGTGGGCCTCCTCCCCGTCGTGTGCCGCCTCGACCTCGCTCTGGAACGGCTCGACCCGGCCGTCGGGCCCTATCAGGAAGACGGTCTCCTCGCGCAGGAACGCCTCGGTCACCGGCGAGCCAAGCGCCGCTGCGGCCAGCAGCGTGCCGCCGATGCGGTAGACGTCGCGCACGACCCCGATCTTGAAAAGGGAGCTGGTCTCGTTGACCACGTCGCCGCGCCCGGCCCGCAGGAGGGTGCGGAGGTCGTCGCGCGCCCCCAGCGCGGCCACGACGATGGAGATGTTCTCCACCTCGTCCGAGGTCACCGCGGCGAGCGCCCGCGCGCGACCGAGGCATAGCCGCCCGAGCAGGAAGCGGCTGCCGCCACGTCCGAGCACGACGGGTATGCCGTACTGCTTGGCCCGGTTGACGTTGTGATTCTCCGGGTCACGCTCGACGGCCAGCACCGGCACGCCGAGCTCCCTGAGCAGGAGGCATAGGCGCAGGCCGACCTGGCCGAGCCCGACCACCACCACGTGGTCTTTGCGGGGAATCGCCCGCGGGCCGGCGATGGCGGCGAGCCGCCTGTCGAGGAGCCGGTTGACCGCCCCCGCGGTGAAGATGGCGGTGAATCCGAGCGCGGCGAGCATGGCGAGGGCGGAGAACACCTTCAGCCAGCCGGGGCCGTCGTCGATGAGCGGGTTCGGGCCCACGGTCACGATCGTCTTCGTGGCCGAGTAGAACGCGTCGACGAGCGGCTCGTCGAGCGCGAGGGCCAGCACGGTCGCGTCGAGCAGGAGGATGAACAGGAAGCCGAGCAGGCCCGCCATCAGGATGCGCGCGCTCAGCTCGAAGGGGTTGAGCGCGGATCCCAGGTTGGTCAGCAGCCGGTGTCGTCGAGACGGCGCGTAGGGCTCGATCGCCACGAGCTCGGGGCCGTGCTCGCCGTTTCGGACGCCCGAGAAGCGGCCGTCCCGGCGGCTGACCGACAGCAGGCGATCGTCGAGGCATGGGCCGGCAAGGGACGGGACGACCATGTCGGCCATCGACATGACTCGGACGTTTCGAACCGCGCCCTGGAGCTGGGCCGCGACATCGCTGTCGAAGACCGTCACCACGAGCGGTGTGCCCGAGCGGACGTTCTCCACGACGAGCGCCAGCCTGAGCGAGACGTGATCGTCGTTCGAGATCACGACGACAGCGTCGACCTCGCCGCCGAGCGCCCTGCGGATCGCACGGTCGTGCGGATCGCGGAGGTAGGTGACCTTCGCGCCCGCGGTGTCGAGGGCGCGCTCGGTGACCTCGGTCATCTCGTCATGGCCGATGACGAGGATCTTCCGTCCCTGTCCGGGCTCAGCCGACGGCCCGCCTTCCCCTGGGGGTGAGCCGCCGGAGCGGGCGGGCTTCTCGGACACGTCCTAGCGGGGGCGGCCGATGACCGCGGCAGCGCCGACGAGGTCCTCGGAGACGCCGAAGGCCTGGAGCGCCGCCACGTCGTAGTCGACCAAAGCCCGGCGCTCCTCGGCGGTGAGGTCGTAGCCGGTGAGGATCGCCGGAGCCTGGGCCAGTTGGTAAGCGAAGGTGGGGCGGTCGCGGGCGGCGAGCAGCACGGCTTCGACCTGCTCGAGGGACACACCACGATCCTATTGGGATGGCAGTCTGCACCGATCGCTGCTATGGTACTGACCGATGGTCAACAAGGAGGAGACGATGGACGAGAAGGCCAACGACGCCCCACGGGAGAAGCGCTTCCTGCTCGCCCGCGCCGAGACCCGGACGCTCGAGTGGATCGCGAGCCGGCTGCCGAAGTGCGTGATGCCCGACCACCTGACGGCGCTGGGAGTGCTGGCCGCGGTGGGCATCGCTGTCGCGTACGTGCTGTCCAACGAGGACCCGGTATGGCTGTGGGCCGCAAGCGCCCTGCTCGTGGTCCACTGGTTCGGCGACTCCCTGGACGGGACGCTCGCCCGCGTGAGGAAGACCCAGCGGCCCACCTACGGCTACTACCTCGACCACCTGGTCGACGCCGTCGCCACGGCCCTGATCGGCATCGGGCTCGGGCTCTCGCCGCACATGCTGCTCAGCACCGGCCTGATCATCGTCGTGGTCTACCTGGTGCTGTCGATCAACACCTACCTCGAGACCTACGCCTTCGGTGTCTTCAGCCTCGGCTACGGGCGCATAGGCCCGACCGAGGCGCGAATCGCGCTGATCGCTCTGAACGCCGCGATGGCGCTGGGAGCCGGGCTCTCCTTCGAGGTGTCCGGACTCGGCGTGACGGTGCTCGACCTGGTGGGGCTCGGGCTGTCGGGCGTCGCGATCGTCGCCCTGGTCGTCAGGGCGATCCGCAACCTGCGCATCCTCGCCGCGCGCGAGCCCGCGGGAGTTCAGGCGTCCACTTGACGGACGGCTGCGAGCAGCAGCTCGCTGAAGGTGGGGAACTGCATCATCGAGTCGCGCAGGGTCTCCAGCGGCACCTCGGCCTTCACCGCCACCACCGCGGCGTGGATCCACTCGCTGGCCAGGGGGCAGACCGCCCAGGCGCCCACGAGCACGCCGCGCTCGCGGTCGGCCACCACGCCGGCATGGCCCCTGAGGCCTTTGCCGAAGGTCTCGGCGCGGTCGGCCTTTGAGATGTCGACCTCCGCGGTGGCCACGTCGAGGCCCTGCTCGCGAGCGTTTTCGGCGGTGAGGCCGACGGCGGCGATCTCGGGGTCGGAGAAGACCACGCGGGGGACGGCCCTGTAGTCGGCCACGTGACCGCGGCCCATGATGCACTCCGAGACGACCCGGCCCTGGTAGGAGGCCACGTGGGTGAAGGGCGAGATGCCCGTGACGTC
>JALZII010000065.1 GCA_030860365.1 Actinomycetota bacterium | reverse complement strand
CGCCCGGCCTGCGCTCCGGCGCTAGGAGGGTCGCGGTCGCCGCCTGCCATGTGGGCCACGCCGAAGTCGGCCAGCTTGGCGAAGCCGGCGCCCGCCGCGGGGGCGTCCACCACCATCACGTTGCCGGGCTTGACGTCGCGGTGAATGACCCCGCGGGCGTGCGCGTGACCCAGCGCGTCGCAGAGCGCCGCGCCGATGCGCGCCACGTCGCGATCCGAGAGCGCGCGCTCCGACGCCAGCTCCGCCATGGTCCGCCCGGACACGAGCTCGGAGACCAAGTAGGCGTCGTGCTCGTCCTCGGCCAGCTCGTAGAGCGCCACGATCCCCGGGTGGTTCAGCCTCGCGGCCGCGCGAGCTTCGCGGGAGGCGCGCCCGGCGCCCGAGCCCTCGTCGCGCGCCAGCACCTTGACGGCCACCTCGCGCTGGAGGTGCTCGTCGTGCCCCAGCCACACCACCCCGAAGCCGCCGGCGCCCAGGCGGCGCAGCAGTCGGTAGCGCCCGAGCACCAGTCGACCCTCGGGGGCCTCGACGCGCGCCGTATCCTGGGAAGGGCTCACCCCGCCTCCGGTTTCGGCCCTAGGGGCGCGCTCCCTTCCCCCAGGGCAGAATGGCCCGAGCCGATGCCCTCGCCCGAGCGGCGCTCGGGGTGCGCTCCAGCGCCATGGGGATTGACAACCGGGGGGCCAGTCATACTCGGCCCATTAGCGTGGCAGGCACCGCCACCCAGCGCCGGGAGCGCAGGCCGGGCGCCGGCCGGCCGAGCACCGCCGCTCGACTCAAGGGAGCAGATCTGTCCTTTCAAGACGAACCGGACTCGCCCCCGCGCCGGTCTTCCCCCCGTGGCCGTCCCAGCGGGCGCGGGGTCGACGCGCAGACCCTGCGCCGGCGCCAGGTGACCGCCTTCATCGGCGGCATCGTCTTCCTGATTCTCTGCGCCGTGCTGCTGCGCGAGTGCGCGGGCGCGCGCGAGGAGCGTGGCCTAAAGGACTACGTGCGCGACGCCCGCGCGATCGTCGACCAGTCCGACGGCCAATCGAAGGAGATGTTCAACACCCTCTCCCAGCCCGGCCGGGGAGCCAGCGACGTCGACCGCGAGAACAGCCTCAAGGGCCTGCGCGCTCAGGCCGACCAGCTGGTCGAGCGCACCCGCGACCTCGACCGCCCCGACGATCTCGAGACCTCCCACGGCTACCTGGTCGAGTCGCTCGAGTTCCGCCGTGACGGGATCGGCAAGATCGTCGACATCCTGCCCACCGCGCTCTCGGGACGCGAGCGCAGCCAGGGCGCGCAGCGGCTGGCCGACCAGATGGGCTTCTTTCTCACGAGCGACGTGATCTTCGCGGCGCGCGTGCGTCCCAGCCTCGACACCGTGCTCCGCGAGCAGGAGGTGATCAACGAGGTGCAGCTGCCCGAGAGCCGCTTCCTGGCCGACCGGGCGTGGCTCATGCCCGACCAGGTGTCCAAGCTCCTGCGGGGAGGCGGAGGCAGCAAAGCCGGCGGCGATCGCGCCGCGGGGGACGCCGCGCCGGGGCTCCACGGCACCGGCCTGGGCACCGTCTCCCTCGGCGGGCAGGCCCTGACCGAAGGCGGATCGGCCACGGTTCGCCTGGGGCGAGAGGTGTCGTTCTCGGTGCAGGTGATCAACCAGGGCGAGAACGACGAGACCGACGTCCCGGTGAAGATCACGATCGGCAAGGGAGCCGACGCCATCGAGGTCGAGGACAACCTCGACGAGATCGCCAAGGGCCAGACCGAGACGCTGACCATCCCGCTGAACGACGAGCCTCCTACGGGCCAGAGCGTCCCCATCACCATTGAGGTCGAGGCTGTGCCCGGCGAGGACAAGACAGACAACAACAAGCAGTCCTACTCCGCCATATTCACGCGCTGAGGACGTTAGCCTGACGTTCATGGACGAGCTGACGACGACTCAGGGGATCGTCGCGGTGGCCGCCGCCGGGGTCGGGCTCCTGGCCCTGGTTCTCGCGATCGTCGTCGCGTTCAAGCTGCGGCGCATGCGGGCGGCCCAGCGTGCCGTGCTCGGCGAGTCCGGGGCTCGCGACCTGGTCAGCCACGCCGAGCGGCTCGAGGCGGGCTTCGTGGAGCTGCGCGACTGGGTCGAGGAGACCGCGGCAGGGCTCGAGCAGCGTGTGGACGCGGCCGAGGGGCGGGTGGACGGCTGCATCGCCTACCGCTCCATGGTCCGCTACGACGCCTATGGCGAGATGTCGGGTGAGCAGTCGAGCTCGGTCGCGCTGCTCGATGCGCGGCGCTCGGGCGTGGTCGTCTCGTCGATCTCGCACCGCGACCAGGCGCGGGTCTACGTCAAGCAGGTCGTCAAGGGGGAGTCCGAGATCCAGCTCTCACCCGAAGAGCAGGAGGCGATCGAGAAGGCGCTGGGCGGCGCCACAGAGGCCTCCGCGCGGGCTTGAGCCCTCCGCGAGTCGCCTTTCTGGGGCCCGCCGGCACGTTCACCGACGAGGCTCTGCGAGCCTCGGCACCCGGCCGGGTCGACGAGCTTGCGCGCCCGACCGTCCACGAGACGGTCATGGCCGTCCAGGCCGGGGAGGCCGACCTCGCGGTGGTGCCGATCGAGAACTCGCTCGAGGGCGGCGTGGCCGCCACGCTCGACGCCCTCGCCGGCGAGGCCGAGGGGGTGCGCATCGCCGGGGAGTTGGTGCACCCCGTCAGCCATTGCCTGGTGGCCGCCGAGCGCATGGAGCTCGGCGCCGTGCAGCGCGTGGTCTCCCATCCCCAGGCCACCGCTCAGTGCGCCGCGTTCCTGCGCGAACGCCTGGCGCGAGCCGATCGGGTGGACGTGGGCTCGACCGCCGAGGCGGTCCGCCAGGTCATGGGCGCCGGCAACCGCAGCTGGGCCGCCCTGGCCTCGCGCCTCGCCGCGGAGCTCTACGGCGCCGAGGTGCTCGCCGAGGGCGTCGAGGATCACCCCCACAACCACACCCGCTTCGTGTGGCTTCGTCCCGAGGGCTCGGCCTCGCCGTTCCCCGATCGCGGAGCCAACAAGACGTCGATCGTCTTCTGGGGCGCGGGCGACGCCTCCCCCGGATGGCTGGTCGGAGTGCTCGGCGAGCTTGCCGAGCGGGGGGTGAACCTCACCCGCATCGAGTCGCGCCCCCGCCGCGGGCGCCTCGGCCACTACATGTTCTTCTGCGACCTCCAGGGAGGGCAGGACGAAGCGGCGGTCAGCGAGGCGCTCGACGCGCTCGCCCGGCACGTCGAGGTGGTCCGGGTGCTGGGCTCTTATCCAGGCGTTTCTGGGTCGTGAAGGGCGCCCTTTGACGGGGGACGGCCGCTAAGCTTCCCGCCGTGGCGGCCGTGAGCATGCCGACCGTCCTACCCGGGCAGCGAACCAGCTCGACTGGCCGCGTGCTCGTGCTCAACGCCTCCTACGAACCCATCAACGTCTGCACGGTGCGGCGCGCTGCGGTGCTCGTGCTCAAGCAGCGCGCCGAGCTGCTCGAGCACGCCTCCTCCCCCTTGCGCGCCGAGCGCATGTCGATGCCGCGCCCCGTGGTCATACGGCTCGTGACCTACGTGCGCATCCCGCGCGACGCCCACCGGCGCAAGATCACGCGCCGTGCCGTCTTCGCCCGCGACCGCTGGACCTGCCAGTACTGCGGCCACGAGCGCAGCAGCCTCACCGTCGACCACGTGGTGCCCAGATCCAAGGGCGGCGGCTCGGGCTGGGACAACATCGTCACCTGCTGTGCGCCGTGCAACCGGCGCAAGGGCGACCGCCTGCCACTCCAGGCCAACATGACCCTGCGCCAGACTCCCAGCGCGCCCAGCTCCACGGTGTTCATCCACGTGGCCGCGCCCACCATCCCGGCTGCCTGGGAGCGCTACCTGGGCGCCGCGGCCTAGTCGGTGGAGGGATCCCAGGCCGGGCCACCGCCCGGCCTGCCGCCCCAGCAGCCGGTCGCGCAGGCACTGCTTCCCGACGATCAGCGACCGGCCACGGCCGAGGACGTGAAGGGCCTGCGCCGCTGGGCGATCGTAGCCGGCGTGTGGGCGGTGGCGGCCACGGCGCTCGCGGTGATGGCGCTGCTCAAGCCGGCGCCGGACGAGGGCCCCGACCCCGCCGCCGCGGCAAACCGCTCGATCAACCGCCTCGAGGGCCGCCTCGGCGGGCGCTTCCAGCGGCTGGAGGACCGCGTCGGGCTCCTGCCCAACGCCGCGGACCTCCAGAAGCTGGACACCCGCACACAGCGTGTGGAGAGCCGGGCCGGCCAGGCGGCGGGCGACGCTGGAGCGGCCCGCGACTCGATCGGCAAGCTGCAGGATCGCGTGGAGAAGGTCGAGCAGACCCAGAAGCGGCAAAGCAGCTCGCCGGACGGCGCGGGCGCCGGGAGCGGCGGGGGCGCCGGCCCGGGGGCCTCCGGAGGCCGACCCCGCAACTGAGAGCCCTGAGAAGGCAGAGAGGGCGCCCTTGGGCGCCCTCTCCACGTTGCCTACATTGCTGGACTGGTCGGCATCGGCTTCTCGGATCGGCTTGCGACCCGGGCCGGCGGGACAACTCCCGGCCTCCGATGCCGACGGTGCCTCGGGCGGACTCCGCAGGACGGGGCCCAGCTCCGGTCTAGCGGCCGGACACCTCCAGGGTCCCGGAAAGACTGTCACTCAACTTCGGACCACCCCCTTTCTCTGGTGAGGCCTATTGAAGCAAATCGCGAAGACCCCCCCCAAGCCGCACGACCGCGTTCGCCGTCGGCGTCGGCAAGCCCCGGGCCGTAGTCCGTCTCAGCCGGGAACGCCAGGAGGCGGCGCGGGCAGCTCATCCCGTCCGCCCTCATCGCCCGGGGGTGGCGGCGCGGGCATCAGGAAGTCGCCGTTTCGGCCGGGCCCCGCGTGAGGCGGCCCCCCGGGACCGTGGGGACCGCCGGGCCCGCGGCCCCGCCGAAGATGAACGCGCCCCGGTCCCTTCTCGGCCTGCTTCTCGATCCGGTCGGCCTGCTTCTGGCTCAGCCGGCCCTCCTTGACCGCCTCGGCCAGCTCGGCTTTGACGCGATCCTTGCGGATGTCCTGAAGCGCCTTGCGGACCTCCTCGGTGCTCTTGTCCAGCTCGTCGGCGACCACCTTCAGGAAGGCGTCGCGTGCTCCGCGGGGACGGAATCCCTCGCGGCCGCGGTTGCTCTCGAACTCCTTGCGCAGTGCCTCATGGCCCTTCTCCAGCGCTCGAGAGGCGTCCTCCTCGGAGACGTCGAGGCGCTTCGCGAGCTCCTTCGCCCTGTCGGCCCGGTGCTCGGCGCGGCGCCTCTCGCCCACGCGGTCGATCGCCTCGCGCACGCGCTGCTCGGGGAGCTTCAGCTCCTTGGCGAGGTCACGCGCCTGCTCGGCCCTGCGCTCCTGCGGGCTCGGCCCGAACACGCCACCGAGCGGCCCGTCGCCGCTCGGCGCGGCCACCGCAGTGGCGCCCGCTCCGAGCGTCAGCACCGCCGCCGCGCCTGCTGCTGCCTTCTTGTGTCTCATGCCTGGCTCCTTTGCCTATGGATCGAGCGAGCGGTGCTCGGCCGGCCAACGCCCGGCCTGTGCTCCTTCGCTATCTGAATCGAGCGAGCGGTGCTCGGCCGGCCAACGCCCGGCCTGTGCTCCTTTGCTATCGACTGGGAGGCACTCTGGAGGCCAATGTTGTGATCAGCGTAAGAAGACCCTGGCGGTTTCCTGAGAGTGAGAGCCGCGAAACGGAGCCCACACGCCCGCTGTCTACTCGGCCGAGAGCTGCGCGGGGCCCTCCGTCGCCGCCTCGGCCGGCGGGGCGTCCTCCACCACCAGCGCCACGGCGCTGACCATGTCGTCGGCCTTCATGTTCATCACCTTCACGCCCTGAGCCGGGCGGCCCTGCTGCGAGATGCCGCGGACGCCCGTGCGCTGGACCATCCCGCTCTGGGAGATGAACACGAGGTCCTGGTGCTCGCGCACGATGAGCGCTCCGGCCACACCGCCCTTGCGCTCGGTCAGCCCGATGGTCTTCACGCCCATGGCGCCGCGGCCCTTGACCGGGTAGTCCTCTATCGGCGTCCGCTTGCCGAAGCCGTTCTCGGTGACCACCAGCAGCTCGGTGTCGGACCGGACGACGTCCATCGCGAGCACGTGGTTGGCGCCCCTCGAGACGTTCATCCCCCGCACCCCGCTGGTGTCGCGGCCCATGGGTCGCGCCTCGTCCTCGTTGAAGCGCGTGGCCTGACCGGAGTGGGAGACCATGATGATGTCGTCGTCGCCGCTCGTCCTGCGCACCGCCACGAGCTCGTCGTCGTCGTGGATGTTGATGGCGATGATGCCGTCGGCCTTGATGGGCGTGTTGTAGGCGATGAACTCGGTCTTCTTGATCATCCCCTTGCGGGTGGCGAAGACGAGGTACCTCCCCTCCGAGAAGTCCCGCGTGGCCAGCACCGCGTGTACGCGCTCGCCCTCGCGCAGCGGAAGCACGTTCACCAGCGCGCGGCCCTTCGCCGTCCGCGAAGCCTCGGGCAACTCGTAGACCTTCTGGCGGTAGACCTTCCCGCGGTTGGAGAAGAACAGCAGGTAGTCGTGCGACGAGCACACGAAGAGGTGCTCGATGTAGTCCTCGTCCTTCATGTCCATCCCCATCACGCCCTTCCCACCACGGTGCTGCTGGCGATAGGTGGCCAAGGGAAGCGACTTGATGTAGCCGGACTTCGTGATCGAGATGACCATCTGTTGATCGGCGATCAGATCCTCTATGTCGATCTCGTCCTCTGAAGCCGTGATCTCGGTGCGCCGCTCGTCCCCGTAGCGCTCGCGAATCTCGAGCAGCTCCTCCTTGATCAGCGCCTTGACCTTCTCCTCGTCGCCGAGGAGCGCGCGCAACTCCCTGATGCGCTCGAGCGTGTCCGCGTGGTCCTTCTTGATCTTGTCGGCCTCCAGTGCCGTGAGGCGCTGCAGGCGCAGATCGAGGATCGCCTGGGCCTGCACGCGGGTGAGCTCGAAGCGATCCATCAGCCCCTGGCGCGCCTCGTCGGGGTCGGGCGCGGCGCGGATGAGCTCGATCACCGCATCGAGGTCGGTGAGGGCCACCAGCAGCCCTTCGAGGATGTGCAGGTGCGACTCGCGCCGGCGCAGCTCGTGCTTGGTGCGCCGCACGACCACGTCACGCTGGTGGTCGACGTAGTTCTTGACGATCGGCAGCAGGCCGAGCGAGCGCGGGACGTTGTCGACCAGCGCGACCATGTTCACGCCGAAGGTGCTCTGCAGCGGCGTGTGCTTGTAAAGCTTGTTCAGCGCGACCTTCGGGATCGCGTCGCGCTTGAGCTCGATCACCAGGCGGATGCCCGACTTGTCGGACTCGTCGCGGAGATCGGCGACCTCTTTGACTTTGCCGTTCTGGACCACCTCGGCGATCTTCTTGACGATGCCCGAGCCGTCGTTGCGGCCATCCATCTTGGAGACCTGGTAGGGCAGCTCGGTGACGATGATCGCCTCCTTGCCCTGGCGCAGCCCCTCGATGTGCGCGCGCGCCTTGATGACGACACGGCCACGGCCCGTCTCGTAGGCCTCGCGGATGCCCTGGCGGCCGGTGATGATGCCGCCCGTCGGGAAGTCGGGCCCCTTGATGTGCTTCATCAGCCCTTCGACGTCGATGGAGGGGTCGTCCATGAAGGCCACCGTCGCGTCGATCGACTCGCGCAGGTTGTGCGGCGGGATGTTGGTGGCCATGCCCACCGCGATGCCCGACGCGCCGTTGACCAGCAGGTTGGGAAAGCGCGAGGGAAGGACGAGCGGCTCGAGCTGCGATTCGTCGTAGTTGGGCCCGAAGTCGACCGTGTCCTGGTCGATGTCGCGCAGCATCTCGGTGGCCAGGCGCGAGAGGCGGGCCTCGGTGTTGTGGCTGACAAACCCGTTGGTGAGGAAGGAGTGGTCGTCAGACTCGACCTTCAGCGAGTAGACGGACTGGACCCCGGCGTCGGTGACCGACTCCACTTCGGCGTAGAAGTAGTCGCCCGTCACCAGCGGCTCGACGACGCTCCGCGTCTCCTCGGACTCGATCCGCTCGAGAATGGCGCTGCCGCCCTGTTCCCAGCGCTCGATCCGATCCACGTTGTGGCGCCGCAGCCACTGAGAGTCCGTCTCGGATCGGATGTAGTCCGCCACGTGGGGGACGAAGTCGCGGCTCAGTGCGCGGCTCGCCTCAGGAAGCCCATCCAGGGCGCGCTCGAGCTTCTGCTGCTTTGTGCCCAGGAACCCGACCCTGCGAGCAAACAGGCGTGCGTCCCGCCTGTTGCTGATCACGACCTTGAATTCGCCCTTCTCGTAGCGACAGATTCGTGAAGCGACGCCAAACTCCAGGAGCAGGAGCTGAACGTCCTTCGCCAGCTGCCCGCCGTAGGTCGAGTAGGAAATCTGGATGCTGCTCCGGGGAAGCAGCGAAGACGAGCCATCGCTGGTAAACAGCGACTGCAGGAAGAGTCGCTTGGCGGCGCTCTTGGACTGCCACACGAACTCGGGCACCCGCTTGTCGCGGCTGAGTGCGGCGCACGCGCCCAAGGGGCTTGCCCTGAGGTGGTCGAGGTTGTGGACGTGGAGCTCGAACAGGCGACTCCCCGAGGCGATCGGGCGCTCGTTGACGTACCGGGCACCGCCGACTACGGCGTCGTAGGCGTGGATCACGGCATCGAAGTACTCGCGGTCGGTGTTGTTGAATCCCGCCCGCTTCTCGCCCATCCAGTCCTCGGAGATGAACGCACCGGCCAAGAGGGGCAGCTGACGCTCCTCTTCCGAGAGCTCGGCTTCGGCGGCGCGGGCGGACCGGGAGATTGCCACGCGATCACCCGGCTTGATCTCCTCCAACAGCTTCCACATCAACAGAGGCACGCCCGCCATCTCGACCAGGCAGAGGACGGGGTGGTTGTGAGTACCGGTCACCTCGTGCCCCTGGGCGGTCCGCAGCCGGAGCGTCGGGTGGTCGCCCGAATGGAAGAGCTTGGAGGCGCGGACGGGCCGGCCAAGGCGGTCGAGCACCTCCAGGTCGACCTCGTTGTCCGAGTTGGGCGCAGCGCCTGGGACAATCGAGTCGATTGGGACGGTGCCGTTCGCCGTCGCGACCCGGGTGGCGCCGGTCACGCAGTACCTCATCGCCGCCGCCGGATCGTTGTCGATCGAGCCGAAGTTGCCCTGGGGGTCGATGAGCGGGTAGCGCATCGCGAAGTCCTGTCCCATGCGGACCAGCGTGTCGTAGATCGCCGAGTCGCCGTGGGGGTGGAAGGTGCCCATCACCTCGCCGACCACGCGGGCGCACTTGCGGTGGGGCCGGTTCGGCTGAAGCCCCGACTGGTGCATCGCATAGAGCACGCGTCGGTGGACGGGCTTGAGGCCGTCGCGCACGTCGGGCAGCGCGCGGCCCACGATCACGCTCATGGCGTAGTCGAGGTACGAGGACCGCATCTCCTCCTCGAGCCCTCGGGGCTCGATGTTGCCGCCGCTGAGCTGATCTACGCCCATGCCACTAAACGTCCAGGTTGGTCACGTCACGCGCGTATGTCTCGATGAAAGCGCGACGCGGCTCCACCTGGTCCCCCATCAGCATCGAGAAGATCTGGTCCGCCGCGCTCGCGTCGTCGATCGTCACGCGCAGCAGGGTGCGCTTCTCGGCGTCCATCGTCGTGTCGAAGAGCTGGTCGGCGTTCATCTCTCCGAGGCCCTTGAAGCGCTGGAGGGGCACCCCATCGCTCGCCACCTCGAGCACCTGCTTGCGCAGCTCCTCGAAGGAGAGCGCCGTGTTCTCCTTCTTGCCCAGCGCGACGTGGAAGGGCGGTGTGCCCGACAGCGCCTCGAGCTCGCGGTGGACCTTCACGAAGCCGAGATAGTCCGAGCGCTCGAACATCTCCTTGCGCAGCCGGTAGCTCGCCGCGGACCCGGTGATCCGCTCGACGACGCGCACGATCAGCTCGTCGTCGGTCTCTTCGAGCAGCTCGGTGGAGTGGGGCTCCTCCTCGGGGGCTTCGCGCTTCAGCAACTCGACGACTTCGCCGGGCGAGGATGCCCCGGAGTCCAGGATCTGCGACTCCTCCAGGAAGGTGATTGTGTCGTGCCCGAACTCGGCCCGCAGAGCGGACGCCCACCCCTCGTACTGCTTGAGCAGCCGGCCGAACTTCTGCCAGCGCGCGTGGGTGAGCTTGAACTGCGAGTTGCCGCGGCCGTTGACCTCCATGCGCTCCAGCTTGTCGCGCAGGAGCACCTCCTCGAGCTCGGACTCCTTCTCGATGTAGAGCTCCTGACTGCCGCTCTTCATCTTGTAGAGCGGCGGCTTGGCAAGGTACACGTAGCCGGCGTCGATCAGCTCGGGCATCTCGCGAAAGAGGAAGGTCAACACCAGCGTGCGGATGTGCGCTCCGTCCACGTCGGCATCGCACATGACCACGATCTTGTGGTAGCGCGCCTTCTCTATGTCGAACTCCTCGCGGATCCCCGTGCCGATCGCGGTGATCAGGGCCTGGATCTCGTTGTTGGAGAGCACCTTGTCGATCCGGTTCTTCTCGACGTTGATGATCTTCCCGCGCAGGGGCAGCACGGCCTGTGTGTTGCGGTCGCGGCCCTGTTTGGCCGAGCCGCCGGCGGAGTCGCCCTCCACCACGAAGAGCTCCCCCAGCGCGGGGTCACGCACCGAGCAGTCGGCGAGCTTGCCGGGAAGCGTGGTGTCGGAGAGCGCCGACTTACGACGGGTGGTGTCGCGGGCCAGCCGCGCCGCCTCTCTCGCGCGCGCGGCCAGGACCGATTTCTGGATGATCAGCCTGGCCTCGGCGGGGTTCTCCTCCAAGAACTCGGCAAGACCGCGGTTTACCGCCGCCTGCACGAAGCCCTCGACCGGCGGGTTGCCCAGCTTGGTCTTCGTCTGGCCCTCGAACTGCGGCTCCTGGATCTTCACGGAGATGATCGCCGTGAGCCCTTCGCGGACGTCCTCGCCCAGGAGGTTGGCGTCCTTTTCCTTGAGCTCGCCCTTCTGGCGGGCGTAGGCGTTGATGGTCCGGGTGAGCGCCGAGCGAAAGCCCGAGAGGTGAGTGCCGCCCTCGTGGGTGTTGATGTTGTTGGCAAAGGACAGCAGCGACTCCTGGAAGGAGGTGTTCCACTGCATCGCGACCTCTACCTCGCCCATCTCGGCCACGTCGGAGAGGTACACGACCTTCTTGTGCTGAGGATCGCGCGTGCCCTGGCTGTGCAGGTGGTGCACGAAGTCGACGATCCCACCGTCGTACTGGAAGGAGTCCGAGAAGCCCTCCCCGCGCTCGTCGGCGAAGTCGATGCACAGCCCGCGAGTGAGGAAGGCCATCTCGCGGAAGCGCTGCTCCAGCACGCCGCGGTCGTAGTCGAGGCCGTCGAAGATCTCCAGGTCGGGCAGGAAGGTGATGCGCGTCCCGCGCCGGTCGGTCTTCTCGCCTTTCTCCAGCTCGCCCTGGGGCGCACCGCGCTCGTAGGACTGCGTCCACACGTGCCCGTCGCGCCAGACGGTCAGGTCGAGCTTCTCCGAGAGCGCGTTGACCACCGACACCCCGACGCCGTGCAGGCCGCCCGACACCTTGTAGCCGCCACCTTCGCCGAACTTGCCGCCGGCGTGGAGGACGGTGAGCACCACCTCGGCGGCGGGGCGCTGTTCCTTCTCGTGCAGGTCCACGGGGATGCCGCGGCCGTTGTCGGAGACGGTGACCGAGTTGTCGGGATGGATGGAGATCGAGACGTGGTCGCACTCGCCGGCCAGCGCCTCGTCGACCGAGTTGTCCATGACCTCGTAGATGAGGTGGTGGAGTCCGCGTGGGCCCGTCGAGCCGATGTACATGCCGGGGCGCTTGCGGACCGCCTCGAGGCCCTCCAGCACCGTGATGTTCTCCGCCCCGTAGGAGGCTTTTCCGTCCCCAGTGGCCTTGTTCGCCACACGTTCCTCTCGTCAGCGTCCTGTACACGAAGAAGCCCCGACGGACGAGTGCCCTTGAGCACCGGTCGGGGCCTTCCAAACCGTGGTCGAGAGACTAGCAGGTCAGTCCCCGTGAAATCCGGACAATCCTGCGCGAAAAGCCCCGCAAATCGCGCAAAAAGCCGGGTCCCTGCCAGGGTTGGTGTTTCCCTCCGTTACGCCGCCGTCACAAAGCGCAGCGCAGACACTGGCGAGGACGAGTCGGGCGAGCCCAGGGAGACGTTCAGCGAGGCGGTCAGATCACCGCCCATGAGCTCGAGCTCGCAGGCCCACACCGACGAGGCGCACGCCACCGTCACCACCCCCTCGCGCTCGCCGGCGGGCCGGGCCTCCGCGGCCACCACCTCCCCGACCGCCCCCGGCCAGGCCGACTGCACGCGCGCGAGCAGGGTGGCGGGCTCGGCGTCGCCCATGGCAGCCTCCAAAGCCAGCGACAGGTGCCTGGGCGCTCGGCGCCTCACGCCGGGGCACCGACTGCGGTCCGCACCGAGCCGGGGGCGACCTCGAGGCGCCTCACCCCCAGGTCGCCGGCGCCGGGGACGTGTCCTGGCTCGGTGGCGGTGAGCACGGCCTGCCCCCCCGAGCGCAGGCGCTCGGCCAGCCGCTCCCGGCGGGCCTCGTCGAGCTCTGACATGACGTCGTCCAGCAGCGCCAGGGGCGGCGTGCCCCGGCGCTCGGCCAGCAGCTCGCGCTCGGCGAACAGGAGGGCGAGGAGGGCGGTGCGCTGCTGTCCTTGGGACCCGTAAGAGCGCAGGGAGACCTCGCCGTGGGCGAGCGACACGTCGTCGCGGTGTGGTCCGTGGGCAGTGAAGCCGCGGTCGAGGTCCGCCCCCCGGCGCTCGGCCAGCTCGGCGGCCAGGCCCTCTGCGTCAGCGGCGTGCGAGCGCGGGCGGTAGGCCAGGCTCGCCGGCTCGGGCAGGCCGAGCTCGAGCGCCATCGCTTCGAAGCGTGGGGCGAGAGCGTCGATCGCCGCGCGGCGGTCAGCCATCAGCTCCGCGCCCTGACGAGCCAGCTCAGCGTCCCAGGCGTCCAACGCCCCGGGGCCCGACATGCCCGCTCGGATACGGGCCACCAGCGCGTTGCGCTGAGCGAGGGCGCGCGAGTAGGCCGACCGCGTGGACGGCCGCGCCGGCCACAGGGCACCCACGAGCTGGTCCAGATGGCCCCGGCGCAACGAAGGTGGCCCCTTCACGAGCTCGAGCCGGTCGGGCAGGAACACCACGACCGCCGGTCGCGCCTCGGCGCCCGCGCCCTCGACCGCTGCCCCGTCCACACGCACCTGCTTGGGCTGCCCGGGGGTGAAGGCCACCTCGAGCCGGTGAGGCGCATCGCCACCTTCGACGTCGGCCTCCACCCGGGCCACCGAAGCGCCGCGTCGTACCAGCTCGCGCTCATTGGAGGTGCGGGGCGAGCGCGCCGTCAAGGCGAAGTAGGCGGCCTCGAGGAGGTTGGTCTTGCCGGCGCCATTGGGCCCGGTGACCACGGTGAGCCCCTCCCCGAGCCCGACCTCGGCCCGCTCGTAGGAGCGAAAGTCACGCAGGCGGAGGTGCGCGAGCCGCATTGAGCGTGCCTTATCCGACGCTCTGAGGGTCGAGGATCAAGGAGTCCAAGGACCAGGGGGCTCCGCCCCCTACACCCGGCCTGCGGCCGGGACACCCCCGAGTTACTTGGTGGGCCAAGCCGAGACCCGAGGACGCCGGAATCCGCAGGTCATTCGGCCCTCAGACGTTCAACCGGATGGGCATGACGAGATATAGGAAGCCCCCCTCCTCCCCGCTCTGGATCAGCCCCGGCCGCAGCGGGCTTATGAGCTTGAGCACCAGCTCGTCGGACTCAGCGCTCTCCAGGCCGTCGCGGAAGAACTCGGGGTTGAAGCCGATCTCCAGTGGTTCGCCCTTGAACGGAACCGGAAGCGACTCGCTGGCCTCACCCACGTCCGGGGTCTGCGCGGACACCTCGAGGGCACCCTCTGAGAAGGCGAGCCGCAAGGGCGCGTTCTTCTGCGCCAGCAGGCTCATCCGGCGCACCACCTCCACGATCTCGGCGCGCTCGATGCGCAGCTCGTGCTCGTAGGACTCCGGCAGCAGCTGCTGGTAGTTGGGAAAGCGCCCCTCGACGAGACGCGAGCTGAGCACGGTGTCGCCCACCGCGAACACGACCTGGTTCTCGCGGGCGGCCACGCGAATCTCCTCGGCCTCGGCGGCCGCGGCCACCCGCGCGAGCTCCTGAAGGGTTCGAGCCGGAATGTTCGCCTCCAGCGAGCCGCTCAGTGCCTGGTCGAGCGTCGTCTCCCTGACGCTCAGGCGGTAGGAGTCGGTAGCGACCATCCTGAGCTCGCTGCCCTCCACCGTCACGAGGACGCCGGTGAGGTGGGGCCGGGTCTCGTCGCGGGAGGCCGAGCGGGCCACGCGGCCCACGGTCTCCACGAAGGCGCCCGCGGGCACGTTCAGCGAGTCGTCGGGCGGTCCCTCTGGAAGCTTGGGGAAATCCTCCGGCGGAAGGGTGCGCAGGTGAAACACCGCCCCACCGCAGACGAGCTCCACGTCCTGCTGCGAGGAACGGTACTCGAGCGAGAGGTCATCGCGCGGGAGGGAGCGCACCACGTCCAGGAGCAGGCGGCCGGGCACGACGACGGAGCCGTCGGAGCTCTCCCCCGCATCGAGCGCCACGCGGATGCCCAGCTCCATGTCGGTCGCCTCGAGAGCGACCTTTCCCCTTTCGACTCGGAGATGGACCCCGGCGAGAGTCTGGATCGCGCTGCGCGTGGAGACGCCACGCACGGCTACGCCGAGCTTGGCCAGGAACGTTTCACGGGAAACGGAAAGCTTCAACTGACCCTGCCTTCTGGAGGTAGATGCACTTGGGGCTGTCGAAAGGTCAACAAGGTGGTGTATTCCCGCTCGTGGAGCGAAGCTGCGCCTGTGCGGAGAGCGGGGGAGGACTGTGGATTCTTGCAGGACGACCGGTCACGACCGCTCTTCGCCCAGCCTGGCGAGCAGGCTCTGCACAGCCGTGTGGGTTGCATGGTCGCGCTCTGAGTCGCGCTCCACGCGGCGCACGGCGTGGAGCACGGTGGTGTGGCTTCGGGCGCCGAAGGCCCGCCCGATGTCGGGCAGGCTCGCGTCGGTGAGCTCACGCGCCAGATACATGGCCAGGTGACGAGCCCAGACCACGGTGGGCCTGCGGGTGCGCGACAGCAGCTCCTGGGGACTGGTGCCCACCTGGGCGGCCACCGCACCCACGATGTCCTCGAAGCCGGGCCCTGGGCGGCACGGCGTCGTAGGACTGTCAAGGAGGCGGCGCACCGTCTCGGGGCTTGGCTCCTCACTTCGAATCGACGCGTGGGCCACGACCTGGATGAGGCCGCCCTCGAGCGCCCGAACAGAGCTCGTGACCAGCCGGGCGATCTCGTCCAGCACCTCGGGTGTGACATCGACACCGTCGAGGCGGGCGCGCTTTTCGAGGATCACTCGCCTGACGGGGGGTTCGGGCGCCTCGAGCTCGACGACCAGGCCCGAGCGAAAGCGCTCTGACAACCGGTCCTCGATGCCCTGGAGCTCGTCTGGTCGTCGATCCGAGGTGAGCACCAGTTGGCGCCCGGAGTCCTGGAGGGCGTTGAAGGTGTGGAAGAACTCCTCCCGGGTTCGCTCCTTGCGGGCGAGGAACTGGACGTCGTCGATGAGCACCACGTCGGAGAGGCGAAACCGCTCCTTGAACTCCGGGATGCGGCGGTCGCGCAGCGCCTCGACGAACTCGCTGGTGAACTCCTCGACCGTCGCGTAGCGGACGCGCAGCCCGGAGCCGTAGCGCTGCACGTAGTTGCCGATCGCGTGGAGCAGGTGGGTCTTGCCGAGCCCGGGGCTTCCGTGGATGAGCAGGGGGTTGTAGGCCTGCCCGGGCAGCTCGGCCACGGCGAGCGCGGCGGCGTGGGCCAGGCGACTCCCGGCGCCGATCACGAACTGCTCGAAGGTGTACTTGGGGTTCAGGCGGCAGGCGGGGACGGAGTCCTCGGCTTGGCCGTCCTCGGGGGGTCCCCAGCCGTCCTCGACGATCTCGACCAAGGCCCCGGCGCCCACCACGACCGCGGCGGCCTCCCGGACGAGTGGCAGGTAGCGCTCGCCGACCCAGGAGCGGATGTGCTCGGGGGCGCGCACGTAGAGGACCTCCCCGCGCAGCGCGGCCAGCTCGAGTGGCTCCAGCCAGGTGTGGTACTTGGCTTCCGGCGCCCGCCGCCGGAGCTCGGCCCGCACGGCGTCCCAGATCTGCTCCGGCTCTGCGGACACGTGCGAGCGACCCTCCTCGGGCGGTCTTCCTCGACGACGAAGGGAGGGCTTCCCGACCGCGCCGACCAGGCCCGCCCTCGAAGGGAGCCAGTCTAGGTCCTGGCCTCTGGCGCCGAGCCGGTCGCAGAGCCCGGACCGCGCAAAGCGCGGGCAAAACGACGTGGGGGCCCGTGGGGCTGGGCACACCGATTGCCAGACCGCCCGGAGACCGCCCCCGGAGACCGATCGGGGGGGCCGTACGGGACCACGACTAGACTGCGCTGCGCCAATGAAGCGCACCTATCAGCCCAAGAAGCGCAAGCGCGCCCGGACCCACGGCTTCCGCGCCCGCATGGCCACCAAGGCGGGCCGCCGCGTGCTCAAGCACCGCCGCGGCAAGGGCCGCCACCGCCTCACGGTCTAGCCGATGGCCTCGCGCCGCCGCCGGCGCCGCCTCTCGCGCTCGGGTGAGTTCGAGCGCGTGTACCGCGAAGGGCGCTCGCACGCCAACCGCCATTTGGTGGTCTACGCCTTTCCGCGCAGCGAGCGCGACAGCGACCCACGGCTCGGCGTGTCGGTGGGGCGCAGGCTGGGCGGGGCGGTGGAGCGAAACCGCGTCAAGCGCCTGCTGCGGAACGCTTTCTGGAAGACGGCCGCCGAGCTGGGTGACGGCCACGACTTCGTGATCGTCGCGCGGCCCGAAGCCGGCGAGCTGGCCGAGCGCGAGGGCGAGGCCGGGATCGAGAGGGCCCTGCGCGAGGTGCTGGCTCAGGCCGGACTCTCCGCAGCCCCGGAGGGCGGCTGAGGGTCGTGCGCAGCCTGGTCTTGGCGCCGATCCGCTTCTACATGCGGGTGATCTCGCCCGCGCTCCCTGCGCGCTGTCGTTACCACCCGACGTGCTCGCAGTACGCCGTGGAGGCGATCCGCCGCTACGGTGTGCTTCGAGGCCTCGTACTCGCCGGGTGGCGCCTGCTGCGATGCAACCCCTTGAGCAACGGGGGCGTTGACCACCCCGAGGACCAGACCCTCTTTCAGAACGCCTAAGCGCATGTTTCCGATAGCGGAAAGCCCACAGTGGATGCAGGACATCCTCGGCCCCCTCGTCGACGCCTCCAGGGCCATCTTGGTGTTTTGGGAAGGCCTGGTGGGGTCCTGGGGCCTCGCGATCATCCTCATGACCTTCACGATCCGCCTGGCGATCCTGCCGCTGACGTTCAAGGGCGTGAAGTCCATGCAGCGCCTCCAGCAGCTCCAGCCGGAGATGAAGCGTCTGCAGGAGCGCTACAAGGACGACCGCCAGCGCATGAACCAGGAGCTGATGAAGTTCTACCAGGAGCAGAAGGTCAACCCGCTGGGGTCCTGCTTCCCGCTCCTACTCCAGATCCCGTTCTTCATGGCGCTGTTCGTCCTGCTCCAAGACAAGGACTTCGAGGAGCTCGGAGGCGACGAGAAATTCCTCTTCATCCCGAACCTGGCGGAAAGCCTGACCGGCAACATTCCGGTACTGGCGATCATGGTCGTGCTCTACATCGGCACCCAGCTGGCCTCTACCGCGGTGACGGCCATCAGCGCCGACCCCATGCAGCGCAAGATCATGTTCGCGCTGCCCTTCGTCTTCACGATATTCATCATCAACTTTCCGGCCGGGCTGCTCGTCTACTGGATCACCACCAACACGTGGACGATCGGGCAGCAGCTCCTGGTGAAGAAGCTGTATCCCAAGCCCGAGCCGATCGAGCCGGCCGACGACGACAAGCCCACGCCTGCGCGCGGGAAGCCGCCGGCAGAGAAGAAGCCCGCTGTCACCGACGACGGCAAGGACGGCAAGTCCGAGGGGCGCCCGGCCACGCGCAAGCGCCCCGCCGCGGCGAAGGCGGCCGCCTCCGGCAACGGCGCGGGCGGGAACGGCAAGACATCCAAGCCGCCCACCTCTCCGCGCAAGAAGCGCAAGCGCTCGGGCCGCCGCCGGTAGTGGCCGATGCCCCCGCGCCCGCGGAGGGTCGCGGCGATACGCTCGGAGAGGCGAAGTGGAGCGCGGTCAAGGAGCTCGAGCGGCGCTTTCCCGGCTTGACCGCCGACCACGTCCGCTTCGAGGTGCTGGCCGAGCCGTCCGCGGAGGCCGACGCCGTGGTCCGGGCCGAGGTGGACGAGGCGGCCTGGCACCAGGCCGCCGGGCAGATTCCCGACGAGCCGGCCGAGCGCGTGCGGCGCCTGGTGAACACGGTCTGCGCCGGGCTGGGGCTGCGGGCAAGCGTGGACGTGCACGAGGATGAGGAGGAGCTGCGGGCCACGGTGAACGGCGACGAGCTCGGCCTGCTGATCGGCAAGCGCGGAGCGACGATCGACGCGCTCCAGCATCTGGCGCTGCGCGCCGCTTTTCGAGGCCAAGCCGACCGCCGGCGGGTGGTCGTCGACGCCGCGGGGTATCGCGAGCGACGCAAGGCCGTCCTGCACCGCGCGGCCGACCGCGCGGTGACCGAGGCCCTCGACTTCGGCCGATCGGTCGAGCTGGAGCCGATGCGCCCCGCCGAGCGCAAGGTAGTCCACCTCTACCTGCGCGAGCGCACCGAGGTCGAGACCCACAGCGAGGGCGACGAGCCCGACCGCCGACTGGTGGTCACTCCGCTTCGAGCGACCCCCGGCTGAGCGTTTCCCGTGAAACGCTCGCGCGGCTGGGGGCGCTGGCCGACCACCACGGCCTGACGTCCGGCTCGGTCGAGCGCTTGAGCGCGCTGCTCGCGGCGCTCGCGGCCGAGCCCCACGCTCCGACCACTATCCGAGATCCGCCACGCGCGGCCGAGAAGCACGTGGCCGACAGCCTGAGCGGTCTCGAGGTGCCGGACCTGGGGAGGGCCGGTCGGATCGCCGACCTGGGGTCCGGGGCGGGCTTTCCCGGACTGCCGCTCGCGATCGCGCTGCCTGCCGCCTCGATCGATCTGGTGGAGGCGAGTGCACGCAAATGCGAAGTCATGCAGCGCCTGGCCGCGACCGCGGGGGTGCAGAACGCCCAGGCCCTGTCGCTGCGTGCCGAGGAGCTCGCCGCCGGGGAGGGCCGAGATGCCTACGACGTGGCGAGCGCTCGGGCTCTGGGACCCCTGGTCGTGCTGGCGGAGTACGCGTCACCGCTGCTGCGGCAGGGCGGGGTGCTGGTGGCCTGGAAGGGCGCGCGGGATTCGGCCGAGGAGTCGGCGGTCGGTCGCGCGAGCTCACGCACGGCGATGGAGATCGTGGACGTCCGCGAGGTGCAGCCCTACTCCGCCTCGCGGTCGCGACACCTGCACGTGCTGGCGAAGACCGCCCCTACGCCCCCGGGTCTCCCGCGGCGCCCGGGGATGGCGCGAAAGCGTCCGCTCGCGTAGTTCTCTGCCGTCGCGGCGGCGAGGCTCCGTCGTCAACGCAGGAGCTGGACGCAGGCGCACCAGAATCGGAAAGGAGGAAGGCGCCGTTCGGGACCGAACAGAGAGGGATTCCGACCGAGAGCACCCGTAGCTTCGCGACCGTGGGCGCCGTCTACGCGATCGCAAACCAAAAGGGCGGGGTGGGCAAGACCACCACGGCCGTGAACGTCGCCGCCTCGATCGCCGAGGCGGGCCACCAGACGCTGCTCGCCGACCTCGATCCGCAGTGCAACGCCACCGTCGCGATGGGCCTGGCCAAGGATCTGAGCCCCTCGACCTACGACTGCCTGTCCGGAGGGCCTTCGTTGGAAGAGGCGGCTGTGGACACGGCATTCGAGGGGCTGAGGGCCGTGCCTGCCACGCCGGACCTGGCGGGCGCGAGCGTGGAGCTGCCGCGGCTGGCCGGCTCGGAGACTCGCCTGCGCGAGGCCCTCGGCGCGGTGCGCGAGCGCTACCTGTTCACGCTGCTGGACTGCCCGCCGGCGCTGGGGCCTCTGACGGTGAACGCCTTGGTGGCGGCAGACCGCGTGATCGTTCCGGTGCAGACCGAGTACTTCGCCCTGGAGGGGCTGGCGGGCCTGCTCGACACGCTCTCGCTCGTGCAGCGCGAGCTCAACCCGCTGCTCGCCGTCGCCGGGATGATCCTCACCATGCACGACGGGCGCACGCGCCTCGCGCGCGACGTCGAGCAGGAGGTCCGCGAGCACTTCCCCGAGCTGGTCTTCGACACGGTGATCCCGCGCAACGTACGGGTGGGCGAGGCGCCCAGCTTTGGGCGGCCGGTCACCCGGCACGCCCCCTCGAGTGCAGGCTCGGCCGCCTACATCAAGCTGGCGAAGGAGGTGGCCGCTCGTGGCTGAGCCCGTGGGCGGCATGGGCCGTGGGCTGGCCGCCATCCTGCCCCGCTCCACGCGCGACGAGCAGGGGCTGCGCGACATCGCGGTCGAGCTGATCCAGCCCAACCCCCACCAGCCTCGGCGGCGTTTCGACGAGGAGCCCCTCGCCGCGCTGGCGGAGTCCATCCGCGCCCGCGGGCTGCTGCAGCCGATAGTGGTGCGCTCGCTCCCGGGGGGGACCTACGAGCTGGTGGCCGGCGAACGCCGGCTGCGCGCCGCTCGGCTCGCCGGCCTCCAGATTCTGCCCGCCCTCGTCCGCGACACCGACGACGACGAGCGCCTGGAGCTCGCCCTGGCCGAGAATATGGCGCGCGAGGACCTCAACCCCATCGAGGAGGCCCGCGCCTGCGCCACGCTCGTGGAGGACCTGGGGTTGACCAAGGAGGAGGTGGGCCGCCGGGTGGGCCGCAGCCGCGTGGCGGTGTCGAACCTGATCCGCCTGCTCGAGCTGCCCGACGAAGCGCTTGAGCTCGTCGAGTCAGGCGCGCTCAGCGAGGGCCACGGGCGGGCGCTGTTGACATGCCGTGACCACCGCACGAGGGCTCGCCTGGCCTACAGCGCCCGCGACGAGGGCTGGTCGGTGCGCGAGACCGAGAGCCACGCTCGCGAGGCCGGCGGCCGGCCTCGGGCGGGCCGCGAGCCGGTGGTCCTGCACCCCGACCTGGCCGAATCCCTGGCCGCGGCCGAGGACGCCCTCACCGCGGCCCTGGGGCATGAGGCGAAGGCCCGCCCCCGGGGAGAGGGCTGTCGTGTCCAGCTCGACTTCGACTCACCGGCGCAGGCCGTCGAGCTGGCCGAGCGGCTTCTCGGCGGGGCCGCAGCCCGCCGCTAGAATCGCCTCTCCGCGGGCGATTAGCTCAGCCGGTTAGAGCGCGTCTCTGATAAGGACGAGGTCCCAGGTTCGAGTCCTGGATCGCCCATCAGGCTGCTGCGGGGCATCGTGTGGCTGTGTCATCGCTTCGCTCGCCTGCCAAGCAGGCGTCCAGGGGGCTGCGCCCCTGCAGCGACCTCTCGGTCGGCCACACCCCCCAGTTACGCTTGCCACACGGGCCCCTCGCCGCCTGATGGACCGCGCCGGGTTTCGAGCTCGCTTTCGGCGTGCAGGCAGGCTCCCTCACCCTGTTTAGACTCCCTGCTTCCTCATGCAGGAGATGGTCATCTACGGCGTGAGCTTCGACATGGTCGGCAAGCAGCCGATCGTCCTGCTCAAGACCCGCGACGGGAACAAGTTCCTGCCGATCTGGATCGGCCACCCCGAGGCGGCGGCCATCCTCATGAAGCTCCAGGGCGCCAACACGCCGCGGCCGATGACCCACGACCTGATCTCCGACGTCCTGTCCGAGCTCGAGGTGTCCTGTACCCGGGTGTCGGTCACCGAGCTGCGTGAGAACACCTTCTACGCGGCGATCACCCTGGCGATGAACGGCCGCAACGTGGAGATCGACTCGCGGCCCTCCGATGCACTGGCCCTGGCGGTGCGCACCGGTGCGCCGATCTTTGCCGCCGAGGACGTGATCACCGAGTCGGCGATCGAGTTCGAGCACGAGGTCGAGGACCAGGAGGAGGTGGTCGAGAAGTTCAAGGACTTCCTCGACAACGTCACACCAGAGGACTTCGCCGAAGGCGAAGAACCTGCGTAACTGGGGGATGTGCCGGCGCGCAACCGTAGGGCGCCGACCCCTACGGTCAGGCGGTCGGCGCCGGACGCGCCTCGGCCAGCTCGAGCAGACGCTCCACCAGCGAGTCGAAGCCGATCCCCGCGGCGTCGGCGGCCTGGGGCAGGAGGCTGGTCTCGGTGAGGCCGGGGATCGGATTGGCCTCGAGGACGTAGGGCTCGCCGTCACCGGAGTCGAGCATGAGGTCCACGCGGCCGAAGCCGGCCAGCCCCAGCAGCCGGTAGGTGGAGAGCGCGATCTCCTGCACCCGCTCGGTGACCCCGGCGGGCAGCTGCGCAGGACAGACGAAGTCCGTGGCGCCGATGTCGTAGCGCGACTCGAAGTCGTAGAAGCGGTCGTTGCGGGGCACCGCTTCCACCACGGGCAGCGGCTCGCCGTCGAGCACCGACACCGCCAGCTCCCGCCCGGCCACGTGGCGCTCGAGCAGCACCTTCGGGTCGTAGGAGAACGCCGCCACCAAGGCGGCCGGCACGTCCGCCGGCGTCGCCGCGAACTTCACGCCCAGCGCCGAGCCCTGGCTCGAGGGCTTGACGACGATGGGAAAGGAAAGTCGCTCCTCGATGGTCGGGAGCGCCTCGGCGGCGCCCAGGTCGCGGAAGGCCGTCTCCGAGAAGGCGAAGAACTCCGGTGTGGGGATGCCGGCGTCCACCATCAGGTGCTTGGTCAGCACCTTGTCCATCGCGCACACGCAGGCCAGGACACCCGAGCCCGTGTAGGGCACGCCGAGGATCTCGAGCAGCTCCTGCACGGTGCCGTCCTCGCCGTCGCGGCCGTGGAGGGCCACAAAGGCCACGTCGGGCCGCCCCTCGCGCAGCCGGCGGATCAGATCCAGGCCGACGTCGACCGATACGACCTCGTGGCCGAGCCGCGCGAGCGCGCCCTCGACCCGCGCCCCCGACCTCAGGGAGACCTGGCGCTCGAGCGACCGCCCCCCCTTCAACACCGCGACCCGGCTCACTGCTCGCCGGCGCGTCGCCCGGTGTCTGTG
>JALZII010000103.1 GCA_030860365.1 Actinomycetota bacterium | reverse complement strand
AAGATCACCATCCGCCGGGCGATGAAGCGCGGGTCCTCGCCGCCCTCCAGCATCGTGGCCAGGTAGAGCAGCGAGGCGTCGGGATCCGAGCCGCGGGTGGCCTTGATCCAGGCCGAGATGGTGTCGTAGTGCTGGTCTCCCTCCTTGTCGTAGCGCAGGGCCCGGCGCTGCAGGGCGTCCTCGGCGTGGCGGAGTGTGACCGGCCGCTCGCCCACCGTCTCGCAGGCGAGCTCCAGCGCGGCCAGCGCCGTGCGGGCGTCGCCACCGGAGCGGGCCGCCAGGAACTCGAGAGCTTCGTCGGCCGCGGTGCACCTGCCGCCCAGCCCGCGCTCGTCGCCCAGCGACCGCTGCAGCAGCGCCAGCACCTGCTCGGGGCCCAGCTGACGAAGCTCGTAGACCTGGGTGCGCGAGAGGAGGGCGTTGTTGACCTCGAAATACGGGTTCTCGGTGGTCGCGCCCACCAGCACCACGAGGCCCTCTTCCACCGCGGGCAGGAGCGTGTCCTGCTGGGCCTTGTTGAAGCGGTGGATCTCGTCGAGGAAGAAGATGGTGGGCTCGGCATTGGTCGAGCGCCGGTGCTCGGCGCGCTCGATCACGTTGCGCACCTCCTGGCGCCCGGCGTTGACCGCCGAGGCCTCCTCGAAGGCCGCGCGCGCGTTCACCGCCATCAGCCGGGCCAGCGTGGTCTTCCCCGTGCCCGGCGGCCCGTAGAGGATCATCGAGTGCGGCCGGCCGTCCTCGATGGCCGTGCGCAGGGCCGAGCCGCGCGCCAGCAGGTGCTCCTGACCCACGAACTCACCGAGCGAGGCGGGGCGCATGCGGGCGGCCAAGGGCTGGTCGGAGGCGGCGACCCGGGTGCGGCCCTGAGGGCCCTCCCCGGTGGAGAAGAGCTGCTCCACCACTGAAGTGTCCCACCCGGAGGTGGACGTATTGGCTATTCGCTCCCCAACCGAAGGGTCGATGTAGCGGACACGGAGCTCGAGCGATCCTCGGACCACGCGCGCCTCTTCGTGCTCTCCTCCGAGCTGCCGGCCACGATCGACGGGCAGGGCACGTTCCAAACGCTGAACCCCGCGTGGCAGCGCGTCCTCGGCTGGAGCGTCGAGGAGCTGCGCGGCCGGCAGGCCGCAGACCTGATCCACCCCGATGACCGCGAGCAGGACGAGACCATCCTCGAGAACCTGAGCCGCCTGGGCGACATCGGAGTGCGCATCGCGCTCGACGACTTCGGCGCCGGCGCGACGTCGCTCTCCTACTTCCGCTCGCTGCCCCTCGACGCCGTGAAGCTCGACCGCGCGTTCGTCAGGGACCTCACGCGCGGCTCCGAGGACCGGGCAGTGGTCGCCGCGCTGGTCTCGCTGGCCGAGGAGATGGACCTGATGGTGGTGGCCGAGGCGTCGAGTCCGAGGACCAGCTCGCCCAGCTGCGCGAGCTGGGCTGCGGCTACGCGCACGGGTTCTGGTCCGCCCGGCCGTCCCTCCCGCAGGACATCGCCGTGGATGGCTTTTCCGAGCGGGCCCGCCCGGGATTGGGGACCCGTTCGTGATCCGCGAGTTCATGCGCCAGATCGGCATCCCGGCGAGGATCGCGTGAGCGTCGCCGTCGGGCTGCTGACCTTCTGCGTGGGGGGCGTGTACCTCTCGGTCGGTGTGATCACGCTGGTGGAGATGCGCCGCAACTGGGACCGCATGGGCTTCTCGCACTTCGGCGCCGCTTGGGTGGTGATGCTCTTCACCTGCGGGCCCCACTATCTCGTGCACGGCGAGCACATGCCTCTTCGGCGGGCAGCCGGGCGGGGCACTCGACCTGGTGGCGTCTCGGTCGCGTTGCCGAGCGGCCTGGGTGTGGTTCCTGCTGCGCTTGGAGGCCTTCCGCGGCGGGCGCGGTGACCGCTTCATCCGGGGCACGCCTGGATGGCTGGCCGCCCTGCCGGTGGCCGGCGGGATCTACGTGGGAGCGATGATCGTGCTGGTCTCCTCCCTTTCCGGCGGTGATGCTGCGACTCCCCGAGATCGTCTCCAGCCTGTTCCTCGTGGCGATCTATCTGGTGATCGGCTACTGCCTCGCCCGCACCCAGCTGGCCAACGCCGGCCGCTGGGCGGCTGATCGCTGTCGGGGCTCACGCTGGCGGCGGCGTTCATCGGCTGCGCGACGATGCACGGCGTCTCCGGGGCCTACACCCTCACGGGCCTCTATCCGGCGGAGTGGCACACCGGCGTCGTGGACTGGCTGGCGGTGCCCGCGGCCGCGTACTTCCTGTGGGTGGTGCAGGCGCTGTTCCGCGGCACCTACCGCGACTGGAACCAGGCCGGCCGGGTGGTCACAGCCGGCGCCAACGCGCCGGCTCAACCGTCCGGGACGTAGGCGACCTGATCGCCACGCGCCAGATCCAGAGCATGAACAGGGCCTGGCCGGGAAGCCGCGCCCACAGTGCGGCTTCGGGAACCTTCTCGTAGCGCCCGGCGTGCAGCGCCATGTGCACGTTGGCGGGGAACACGGCGACCAGCGTGAGGATCAGCCACCAGCCGGCGAGCTTGGTCGTGCGCTCGCTCAGCACCCCCGCGCCGCCGACGGCCTCCGCCACCCCGCTGGCCAGAACCAGCTCGCGGTGGGCGGGGAGGTAGCCCGGCATGATCGCCTCGTAGGCCTTTGGCATCGCGAAGTGGTTGGCGCCCGCGGCGAGGAAGGTGAGACCGAGGACGCGGCGCTTGATGACCGCACCGGTGCCGGACATCGCGGCCACCCTAACCGAGGGGCGAACTTGGGGCCCGTGGCGACTTCACCGGAATATGTCCGGCAAACTCGCCACGGTCCCTCTCGAGGCCGGCCTGCTGGCCCTCGCGGGGCGCCAGCACCGCGTGGTCGCACGGGTCCAGTTGAGGCAACTGGGCCTGAGCGGTGACCAGATCGACTGGCGCATCAAGCGGGGATGGCTGCAGCCCATGCACCGCGGCGTCTACCAGGTGGGCCCCGGCGCCCCGACCCGGGAAGGCCACTGGATGGCCGCGGTGCTCGCCATCGGCGAAGGCGCCGCCTTGAGCCACCGCAGCGCTACGGAGCTGTGGGGCCTGATCGCTGGCTGCTCGTCGCCGGTGCACGTGATCGCGCCGACGACCAACGGGCGCACCAGCCGGGCGCGGCTCGTCGTGCACCGCTTCAAGGAGCCGGCGAAGATGACCTACAGGCGGCGGATCCCGGTCACCACCCCGCTGCGAACCCTGCGCGACCTCGAGCCGACCACCGACCGCCTGACCTTCGACCGCGCGGTAGCCGAAGCGCAGCGTCTGCGCCTGTGCACCAAGGAAGAGCTCGACGCGCTCTTCCCCATCCACACCCCCACCCAGAACGAGTTCGAGCAGCGCTTCCTGAAGCTCTGCGCACACCACGGCATCCCCCGCCCGCGGTGCCAGGCAGAGCTTGGCCCCTACCACCCCGACTTCCTCTGGCCCGCGCAGTCCTTGATCGTCGAGACCGACGGCTACGCCTCGCACGGGACGCGCACAGCTTTCGAAGACGATCGCGCGCGAGACGTCGAGCTGAAGATCAAGGGCTACACACTGTTGCGCTTCACCTGGCTGCAGCTGACCGAGCGCCCCGAGTGGGTCGCGCGAACGGTGCTCGAGGCGCTCACGGTCTAACCTCAGAAGGGCCTTGCCGGAGCCCCAGGACCTCGAGCGGCGTGCGACCGAGCTGCTTCAGCGGCTGATCCGCTTCAACACGGTCAACCCGCCCGGCAACGAGGAGGAGGCGCAGCGCTTCCTGGCGGACCTGCTCGACGAGGCGGGCTTTGAGACGGAGCTGCTCGCCGACGTCGAGGGCCGCCCGAACCTGATCGCCCGCCTGCGGGCGCAGTCCGATGGTCCCAGCCTCGTTCTGCTCGGCCACGTGGACACCGTGCTGGCCGATCCCGTCGACTGGACCACCGATCCCTGGTCGGGAGAGCTCAGGGACGGTTGCGTCTGGGGCCGCGGCGCGCTCGACATGAAGAGCCAGGTGGCGGCCGAGGTCGCGGCGGCAGCAGCGCTCGCCGAGGAGGGCTGGCGGCCCGCGGCCGGGGAGCTCAAGGTGATCGTGACCGCCGACGAGGAGGCCGGGGCCGAGCACGGCGCCCAGTGGCTGTGCGAACAGCACGCCGACAAGGTGCGCTGCGACCTGGTGGTCAACGAGGGCGCCGGGCAGGTCCTCGAGTACGACGGCAGGCGCGTCTACGGCGTGTGTGCGGCCGAGAAAGGCGTCTTTCGCTTCACCCTCACCACGCGCGGGCGCGCGGGGCACGCCTCGATTCCGCGCATAGGCGAGAACGCCTTGGCGAAGATGGCGCCGGTGCTCCAGGCGCTGAACGACAGCCAGCCGGAGTACGAGCTCTCGGTTGAGCCCGAGGCCCTGATCGGCGCGCTCGGCCTCGGCACGGCCGACCTGGAGGCGACGCTGAGGCAGATCGAGGAGACCGACCCGCGGGTGGCCGTGTTGATCGAGCCCATGCTCGGCGTGACGCTGACCCCGACGATGATCAGCGCCTCGGAGAAGATCAACGTGATTCCCGCGCGGGCGGACCTCAAGGTGGACTGCCGGGTGCCCCCCGAGCTCGGCACCGAGCACGCTCTGCGCCGCATCCGCGAGGTGGTGGGCGAGGACGGGTTCGGCGTGGAGTTCGGCGAGACCGTCGAGGGCAACAGGTCTCCCGTGGACACGCCGCTGATGGACCACATCCGCTCCTTTGTCGCGAGCGAGGACCCCGACGCCGAGGTGGCGCCGGTGGTCCTGCCCGGCTTCAGCGACTCGCGCTGGTTTCGCCACGCGTTCCCCGACTGCGTGGCCTACGGCTTCTTCCCTCAGCGCAAAATGGACCTCTTCGAGGCCGCTCCGCTGATCCACGGAGCCGACGAGCGCATACCCGTCGAGGACCTGGGGATGGCGGCGCGCTTCTACGCCGGCCTGGCCGAGGAGGTGCTGCGATGAGCCACGACGACAAGGTGTTCCTCCCCGAGCCGGCCGACGACGACAAGCTGCGCCTGGGCGGCATGGCCCTGCGCAACGGCCTGCTGGTCCACGGCCCCACCCACTGGGCCGCCGCGGTCCGCACCCCGGAAGGCGAGCTGAAGGTGGGCTCCGGTCGCAAGCCCGACCTGGGCGGCAAGGCCAGCGAGAAGGTTCCCGGCGTCCGCGGCATCACCAAGCTGGCGGAGGCCGTCGCGGTGATCCCGCTCGTCAAGCGCGCCCTGCCCGAGGCGCGCCTGCCCATGCAGGACGTGCGCACGCTCGGCTCCATGGCCGGCGCCGCCCTGCTGGGCCAGGCCATCCGCGCCACCGGGGCGCGCACGGTGGGCCGGGAGGCGGCGGTCAGCCTCGTGAGCCTGGCGCCGGCGCTGCTGGCGCTGCGCGGAGGCGACCTGGCCGCCTACCACGGCGTGGAGCACAAGTCCATCGCCGCCTACGAGCAGGACGGAGAGGTCGCCGAGGCCGACAAGGAGCACGACCGCTGCGGCTCGAACCTCGTCGCGCCGATGCTGATCTCGGCCGCCCTGGGCAACGTGGCGGCCCGAAGGGCGGGCCTCAGGGGCCCAGCCGCGGAAGCCACGGTCGCCGTGGGCAGCGCGGCGGTGGCGGTGGAGGTGTTCGCCTGGTCCGAGCGCCACGAGGGCACGACCCTCTCACGGGCCCTGCGCCGACCGGGCCACGAGATCCAGCGCCTGGTGGGCACGCGCGAGCCCTCCGAGGAGCAGCTCGAGGTGGGCCGGGCCGCGCTGGCGGAGATCCTCCGCGTGGAGACCCAACCGACCGGCCGAGGACAATGACCTCGGCCGG